>JALZHT010000011.1 GCA_030860645.1 Acidobacteriota bacterium | reverse complement strand
CGGCAAGGGAGGGCGCGTCGTCGAAGCTCCCGAGACGGTGGAGGGAGCGCCCGGCCCCGACCTGCCCGACCTCGACGAGTCGCGCCGCGTCCGCACCTCGCCCGAGGCGGACGCGCCCACGGCCCCGATCCTCGCCGACCTCCCGTGCCTCGACTGCGACCCGTCGGGCGGCGGGGGCGGCGGCGCGAGTTTCCCCTCCGACCCTTACTTCGCCACGGCCCGCACCCGTCCCGTCAACGAGACGGGCGACCCGGGCGTCACTCTCGGCTCGCGCAACTTCAACTGGGGCCTGCCCCTCGTCTCGCTCCCGGGCCGCGCCGGGCTCGACCTCTCGCTCGCGCTCCATTACAACTCGCTGGTGTGGACGAAGCAGGGCACCTCCATCCAGTACAACGCCGACCACGGCACACCGGGGCCGGGCTTCCAGCTCGGCCTGCCGCGGCTCCAGGCCCGCCACCTTAACTCCGACACCAACGCTTACGCCCACGTCATGGTCACGCCCTCGGGCGGGCGCGTCGAGCTCAAGCAGGTCGGCACCGCCAGCGTCTACGAGGCGCGCGACGGCTCCTTCGCCCGGCTCACCTTCGAGGGCGCGACGCCGGTCGTGCGCACCACCGACGGCACGCAGTACAGGTTCGGCGCGCAGGCCGGCGCGGAGTGGCGCTGCACGCAGGTCAAGGACCGTAACGGCAACTACCTCTCGGCCACCTACAACGCCGCGAACGGGCACCTCCTGACCGTGACCGACACGCTCGGGCGGGTCGTCAGCTTCAACTACAACGCGGACGGCAACCTCTCGACCGTCACGCAAGTATGGGGCGGGGCGGCGCACACCTACGCGACCTTCGCCTACGGCACCGTCGCGCTGTCGTTCAACTTCTCGGGCCTGACGGTGTTCGGCGCGGCGGGCGGCGCGAGCCAGCCCGTGCTCTCCTCGGTGACGCTCTCGACGAACGAGTCTTACCACTTCGACTACAACTCTTACGGGCAGGTCTTCCGCATCCGCCGCAAGGCCCCGGACGCGCACGAGCTGGGGCGCACGACCTACGCCTTCAACCTCTCGGCGGCGCAGACCGACTGCCCGCGCTTCACGGAGCGGCGGGAGTGGGCGGAGAGCTGGAACGGGGACTCGGACGGCGTGGTGGCGGCGGCCGAGGAGGCCGTCACCACCTACTCACAGACGAACGGCGCCGCTTGGATAGACCCCGACAACGGGGGGCAGCGGACGGGCACGCTCGTAGAGCAGACCTCGCCGGACGGCACCGTCCACAGGCAGTTCTCGTTCCCCTCCGAGTGGTACGCGGGGCTGCCCGTGCTCATTGAGGTCTGGTCGGGGGGCGTCAGGCGCAAGTGGACGAGCCTCAAGTACACGCAGGACGACACGGCCCTCACTTACGCGCAGAACCCGCGCGTCGTGGAGGCGAACGTCTACGACGGGGTGAACCGGCGGCGCACGACCGTCGAGTACAGCGCCGCCTTCAACCTCCCGTGGGTCGTCGCCGAGTACGCCGCCGACGCGGCGACGGTCTTGCGGCGCACCTACTTCGACTACAAGTGGGACGCGGTCTACATAGACCGGCGGATCATCGGCCTCCCGTTCCGCCACTCCGTCTACGACGGGGCCGGGACTCTGATGGCGAAGACCGAGTACAACTACGACTGGGGCGGCGAGTTGTTCGCCGACACCCCGGCCGCCGCACGCCAGCACGACCGGACGAACTACGGCCCGGCCTTCCTCGCCGGGCGCGGCAACCTGTCACAGACCTCACGCTACGACGTGACAGACCCGACGAACGCGGCCGGCACCATCCAGGAGACGAAGTGGCGGCACAACTCGACGGGGTCGGTGCTGATGGAGCGCGACCACCTCTGGCACCAGAGGTTCCTCGACTACGCGGACTCGTTCTCCGACGGCGTTAACCGCAACACGTTCGCCTACCCGACGAAGGCCACGGACGAAGACGGGTACGCCGCGACCGCGCAGTACAACTTCGACTTCGGGGCCGTGACGCGCACGCACGCGCCGACCTCCGGGACGGGGGCGGCCGTCACCTACGCCGACGCGCAAGTGCAGCATGACGCGCACGGGCGCATCCAGCGGGTCACGAACCTCGCCAACGGCGCCTACAAGCGGTGGGTCTACGACCCGACGGGCCGCCACGTCCACACCTACGAGACGATCAAGAGCACGGCGCAGGCCGACGAGTTCCACTCCTGGCGGGTCACCGACGGGGCCGGGAGGCTCCGCGCGCTGGGCGCGGATCACCCGGGGAGTGCCGGCGGCTATACGGGGCGGTACTTCGTCCACGACCGGATGGGCCGCCTCGCGCAAGCGTCGAACCCGACCGAGATGACCTCGGCGTGGGTCCCGGCCGGCGACGACGCGGCGTGGGTCTACACCGCCCAGGCATACGACTGGCAGGGGCGGCCGACGCAGACGACCAACCCGGACGGCTCGACGAGGGTTCTTACTTACGGCGGGTGCGGGTGCGCGGGCGGCGAAGTCACGACCGCGCAGGACGAGCACGGCCGCGGCCGGCGGCTGACGAAGGACGCGCTCGGCCGGCTGGCGAAGGTCGAGGAGTTGAACTGGGACGAGACCGTCTACGCGACGACCAGCTACACGTACAACGTGCGCGACCAGCTCACCCGGATCAGCCAGCAGGGGCAGCCCCGCACCTTCGAGTACGACGGGCACGGCCGGCTGTGGAGGAAGACGACGCCCGAGCAGGGCGCGACCACCTTTACATACAACGGCGACGACACGGTCAACACGCTGACGGACGCGCGCGGGGCGACCACCACCTACGGCTACAGCGCGCGCCACCTCGTGACCTCGGTCGCCTACGGCGTCGCGGCCGGCAAGACCAAGACGTGGGCCGACACGGCCAACGTCACCTACGCCTACGACGCGGCCGGCCACCGCACCTCGATGACCGACGGGCAGGGGGCGGCCGCCTACCACTACGACTCTCTCGGGCGCATGGACTGGGAGGAGCGCAACTTCACGGCCCTCTCGGGCACGACCGACCCGCCCGCCTACCGCCTCACCTACACTTACAACGTCGGCGGGGAACTGACTTCCCTCACTTACCCGTCGCAGTTCGGCAGCCCCGCCCCGCAGGTCTCCTACGAGTACGACGAGGCGGGCCGGGCCTCGGCCGTGGGCGGCGCGAACTACGGCGGGGTGACGAACTACGCCAACACGCTGCGCTACCGGGCCTTCGGCGCGCTCAAGGCGATGACCTACGCGAACGGGCGGGCGCTCTCGGCCGCCTACGACAGCCGGCTGCGGCCGACGAAGTGGGACGTGGCCGGCGTGCAGGGCTACAATTACAGGTACGACTACTTCGGGGAGCGGACGGGGCGGGTGACCTACGCGCAGAGCCTCTACGACGCGACCCTCGACCGCTCCTACGAGTACGACCACTTGGGCCGCCTCACCATCTCGCACACGGGGACGGAGGCGCGCGCCCACGCCTTCACGGGGCAGTGGACGGCGATGGACGGCCCCTACTCGCACGGCTACGACTACGACCCGTGGGGCAACCTGACGCGGCGCTACGGGTGGGGCGGCGACGCGCAGGGCGGCTCGCCCGCGGCCTCGACCGACCTCCGCTACACCTACGCCAACAACCGGCGCAGCAACGCCGGCTACACGTACGACGCGGCGGGGAACCTGGCCTCGGCGGGCGGGCAGACCTTCACCTACGACGCCGCCGGGAACCAGACCACCGCCTCGGCGACGGGCCTCGGCCAGCACTACGACGGCGACGGGCTGCGGGTGAAGAAGGCCGAGAGCGGCTTAGCGCCGAGGCTCTACCTGCGCTCCGGTGTGCTCGGCGGGCGGGTCGTCGCCGAACTCTCCTGGACGGGCGCGGCCTGGCAGTGGACGCGCGGCTACGTCTACCTCGGGTCGCACCTGCTGGCCGTGCAGCAGGCGGGCGCGCCGCAGTTCGTGCACGAGGACCCGGTGACGAAGAGTAAGCGGGTGACGGACATGCGCGGGGCTATAGTCAGCCGGGTGGAGAGTGACCCGTGGGGGGCCGACACAGCGCGCAGCAGCAACGCGGCCTTCCAGCCGCGCCGCTTCACCTCCTACGAGCGGGACGCGAACGGCAGCGACGATGCGATGATGCGCCGCTACAGTCGCTCCCAGGCCCGCTTCGAGCAGCCAGACCCTTACGACGGCAGCTACTCGCTGGCCGACCCTCAGTCGTTCAACCGCTACTCTTACACGCAGAACGACCCGGTGAATTTCACCGACCCGAGCGGGCTGATGATGGGCCCCTGCTACTTCATCGGGGTGGGGGGCACGTTCGAGGAGGGGTGGGGGTGGTGCGACCTCGACGCCCCTCGCGGCCCAGGCGGCCCCTTGATCAATGACCGGCCCGGGGGAGGGGGAGGCGGAGAGACGTCGCCGCAGAATCCTATACAGCCTTTTGATATTCCCGGCATTCTCTCCGAACTTGAGCGGTTATTGAGTAACCCTGACTGCGCCAACTTCATTAAAGACATTCTTGGTCGAGTGTCTGCCCGTTTCCCAGATAACCCTCTGGTCGAAGGAGGGGACGTACTGAAAATCTTTGACAGGATTAGTCAGGGAGGCGGGTTGATTCGTGCGGGCGGGCCCGGATCAGCGGCGGGGAATCCCAACTACGCACTTGGGAGCTTTGCGACTAATGACGCAAGAATCCAGATCGGCAACTACCTGCCGGGCGGGACGGTGACGGCTGAAGAATTCAGGATGGGGTATAACAGAAGTGATGCGGGAGTTGGGTTACATGAATCAATGCATCACGCCGGTAGGAATAAGTACTATGATGAGGTGTTGGCGGAAGCGGTGAACGCAAGGACAGGCGCACCGATACAAAATAGTCGAGGTCAAAGGCCAACAGGTAATCCGCTTACAGACCCGTACATCTACAGCCAATACTGGGATGCGGAACTGAAAAAGCACTGCAAGTGAGGTGAGGCAATGACGATCATAAAACTGCTCTTGTTATGCGTGAGCGTTATGCTGCCGACGACGGCTCAGTCACAAGCCAAAGGGTGGCGTGGCATCGTGCCTCTGCACTCGACGCGCGCAGATGTCGAGCGGCTGATCGGCAAACCTAACTTCAAGTACGACCTTTACGACTTTGAGAAAGAACGAGTATCCATTCTTTACTCAAGCGATCCTTGTACGGAAGGCTTGCAAGGTGGCTGGAACGTCCCGCGTGATACGGTGATACAAATCAGCGTTGCGCCGAAGGAAAAGGTGCGTCTTCCCGACCTGCAAATAGACCTCAGTAAGTACGAGAAGGCCAAAGACCCTCTTATGCAAGTTCACACTTATTACACGAACAAGGAAGAAGGCACCCGCTACGTGGTCTTTGAGGGCGGTGGGGAAGATGGGGGGAAGATACTAAATACCTACTACGAGCCAGCCGCGGAAGACCGTCACCTTCGCTGTCCCGATTCTACTCCACAAGTCACCAAAGCTGATTGTTCAAGAACAAAGCAGGCTTTACCTCTAGGCGATCCTTGCCCAACGATAGAAATCGTCGGGCCGTCAGGCGATTTATGTCGCCGTCAGCGAGTATCACTGACGGCTAACTTAGGCGGTATCGCTCCACGTTTTAAGCCAACTTTCAAGTGGAGTGTCTCAGCAGGCACGATCCTCAGTGGTCAAAGCACAAGTTCGATAGAAGTTGATACCATCGATGTTGGGGGTAAATCGCTCACCGTCACGCTAAAGGTTGGAGGTGTTATTCCAGAAGGCTGCCCGAAGGTCGAGACTTACACAACCGAATGCTCTAAGCACTGAAGCGTAACGCCTCTCAACAGATCACTGATCAGCGCCGTGGAGAGTGACCCGTGGGGGGCCGACACAGCGCGCAGCAGCAACGCGGCCTTCCAGCCGCGCCGCTTCACCTCCTACGAGCGGGACGCGAACGGCAGCGACGATGCGATGATGCGCCGCTACAGCCGCGCGCAGGCCCGCTTCGAGCAGGCAGACCCGTATGACGGTAGCTACGACCTAGCCGACCCGCAATCCTTTAACAGGTACGCGTATGTGCAGAACGACCCGGTCAACTTCATCGACCCGACGGGATTAATGCCGCAGGTGTGTTACGACATCCACGTCGGCGAGGGGGCCACGCAGCGGGTCTGCTTCGGCGACATCGCCCCCATAGACTGGTACGAGCCGAAGGAGCCGAACGCCGGCGTCCCGCAGGGGCCTGTGGTGACAGACCCCGGCACCCCACCGCCTAACATTTTCGCTTGTGATCTCAAACTTGCGATGATCTTCGGCGGGCCAGGTTCGGTCGCATCAACGTCTATCGAGCCCCCTGGCATTGACCCTAGCCGTGCCGGAGACAACCGCGTCGATCACTTGGCTAACAACGGGGTGCTACATATCTACGGTAATGCCCAAGGTACAGCAACGGAGGTCGGTTTATACCGACCTCCTGATGGAACCTTCATACGTAAGGGCAGCGGTGAGTATGAGGAAAAATACGAGGACGGGACGGGAACGGGAAACTACAGCAATGTGTTTCAGTTTAAATATCCGGGCGACTTAGTCATTAAGTTCTTCCACGTCGGCGGAACAAGCGGCGGAAAGGCTGGCGGGGCCAGGCTCAGTAGCTATCCGGGACAGACCAACGCCGCCGGCTCGGTTCGCATCGGGAACATCGGTGGGCTTGGAGGCGAAGGAAACAGGTACTACCATTCTCACCTTGAGTTCAGAATTAACGGGAAAAGAACAGACCCGAGAAAAATCCTGTGCGGAGAATACGGATACTAATCAGGAGGGGCGGGCGATGTTAAGAAGATTAGCCGTCGTAGCGATGTGGGTGCCGATGATAGTGACTATCAGTGTCGCTCAAGATAGACCGGCGGACACAAGTGTTGCGAAGTCTGTGCCCGGCAACTGCGAAGCTAACTCGGCTGACCTTGATGACTTGAGGAATGCGGCTCTTGAAGGAACAGGCACAGATGGCGTCATCATTGCCATAGCCCGGCTGGGGAACAGGGAGACGTTGAGGGTCCATAATCGCCGGCGGCTGCAAGCTATTAAAAATTATCTCACCAGGCACGGCGTTCCTGCGCAAAGGATAATAACGGCAGAGGGCGAAAGAATCAGTGGGTACGGGAGGGTCGAGTTGTATTTAGTAGGCAAATTGCGGACGATCCTCCTAGCCAACCCTAATAAAGCTTTATGCGTTGAATGCTGTAATCCCAGTGATGCGGATTTTTACCCGTACCGAAGAAACTAAACTATCACGAGGAGCCATCGGGTGACGGACATGGCGGGTGCGGTCGTCAGCGCCGTTGAGACTGACCCGTGGGGGCCGACACCAGCCGGAGCACGAACGCCGCCTTCCAGCCCAGGAGGTTCACCTCTTACGAGCGCGACGCGAACGGGTCGGACGAGGCGATGTTCCGCCGCTACAGCCGCGCGCAGGCCCGCTTCGAGCAGGCAGACCCGGCAGACTCCTCCTATGACCTCTCCGACCCGCAGTCGTTCAACCGCTACCCGTACACGCAGAACGACCCCATGAATTTTATTGACCCGACGGGGCTCACGATGAGGCGTCAGGGTGACGGTGAGCCCGACCACACAGGGGGGGCGCGGGCGGCTCCGCGGACGGGTTCTCGCAAGGGTCTACAATACATCTTGTCAGCAATAACGGCCTGGTGACGGGGCAATAGACGCCGTCGGCTTAATAACTACGATCCGCATCACTACCGTCTTCGGGTACGGGGGCCGTGGGGGCGGCGGGCCACAGAATCATGCGCCACCGGTAGATGCCCCTGCTATCCGCTCTGAAATTGAAAGGGTGCTGGAGGACCCCGTCTGCGAATACTTCATCAGCTACATTATTGCTCAAGAGTCCGCGGCCCATCCGGGGACGTGGTGAGCATCAATGTTACACCGCCGAAGGTATTACGGCTCTCCGGTCGTCGGCTCGACCCCAGCAAGTACAAGAAATTAGAAGGCGTGCCGGGTACAGACCTCGCTTCTTATCGGAGTGAAGAAGAATGGCATCACGTACGTCGCGTACGAGGGCGGGGAAAATAACGGGGAGATTCGACTAATTCTTTACGGGCCGAGAGCGGAAGAAGCGCACCTGCGCGGCCCCGACCCAACCGGACAGGCAGACGTGGGTAACGGCCCAGAGATGAAGTCGGCAGACGGCGGCACCAGGCCACTCGGGAGTGTGTACGCGGCCCCTCGGCACGGCCCGCTCCGTTCCGACGCGGGCGTGCGCCGCGCCCCGCCTCTGGCCGATAGCGGGACGCGCTAAAGGGATGCCCTGCCCGAGCACCCCTGTCTCTAATCCCAGACTAAAATGCTCATGTGAGGCTCCTGTGGTATATTCCGCGCGGTCTTTTCTTTGAAAACTAAAGGCAACGGGTCGGGTGCGTAGCTTGTGGCCTCAACCTCAAAGGAGTGATGAGCGCCGCCGTTGAGTTTGAGAGGTTCATACTCACGGCGGACGAGTCACGCAAGGACAGCATACCCGTATATAAGGGTTCGTTCAAGTCTTTCCTGTCAGGGGGAAACTCCTGATGGGCAAGAAGGCGCGTCCGAAGCCGAAGCGGCTCCCCGAAAAGCTCTTACAGATTAGGAACGCTTTGGGCGTGTCTCAGGGCGAGATGTTCAGGCGGCTAGACGTTGATGAGTTCTCCGAGGTCAAGAGAATATCGGACTATGAAACCGGCAAGAATGAGCCGCCGCTGCCCGTGCTGCTCGCCTACGCGCGGCTGGCCGGTGTCTGCGTTGACGCGCTGATAGACGACAAGCTTGACCTGCCCGCGAGGCTCCCCGCCAAACCGAAGCACAAAGCTTAGCCCCTGCACTTTTCGGACAGGGGCTAGACTTTTCGTACAAAGCCGACTATTCGGGCAAGGCTACCTTCGAGTATATCTACGACTCTCAACTTCTCTTTTCACAGTTCCGGCACTGATTATGACTAAAGACCTCAACGGTGACCTGAATGACCTCTTTCTTGCTCGCCGCTGGCGGCTATGGCCTCTGGACGGCACCGGCCGCACTGTGGCGTGGGACGCAGCAAGCGAATATCTTGCGCTGGTGGAGAATAGCGCCGTGGAAAAGATTACCTTCGAGAGCGCATCCCAGGCGAAAACGCTGAAGGAATTACTGGCCTCCCTGCGGGATTAATAGGCGAAGCTGAACATCCCTCCCGGCCCCCAGCGTTGTGCTTGGCGCCTACGTCTCATCCTTCCATCGGGCGCGTGCCACCTGCTAGTCACTTGATGCTCCCGCCCGAGGTTGAATCGCGACCACCCGCTCACTTCGTCGAACGTGTCCGGCCGTCAGTGGCTTCTGTTAAAGAGGTGGTTCTATTATCATCTCTTAACAAGGAGCGGGAGAGAAGTGTTGCGCCGCGGCGAGTCCAGCCTTGTCGGTGGAATGACGGGTGAGCCGACGGTCAAAAGGAGTAATGTCGAGGCACCAGCTATGGTTAACGTTCAGTCGAAGGGTGATGCCGAACGCTGGTTACAACTAAGACTCTCGTTGCTCGGCGCTCATATCCTGGTCAGGTGTAGACACAAGTCCTGCCTGGACGGGATCGCCCTTCATTTCTCACCGCATATTACAGAGAAAAACTGTACGCCGGACGTGACCGTCGATTGCGATTGGGAAGAGGCGGGGCGGTACCTCTTTCGAACCCGGCCGGGTGAGAAAACTGGAGTGCCGCTCGACGGAGTGAAGGTACATCATCAAGGCAATCTGTCCGAGACGGATTGGATTCCCCTGTCTCCTCCACTGCCCCCTTTCGATCTGCCGCCCTTCAGAGACCGCTTCGTCGGGCTGCACGCCGCGGCGGTGAAAAGCCCGGGGGGGAGAGGGGCTCTGCTGATTGGCGAGAGGGGGAGCGGTAAGAGCACCCTGGCGATGAAACTCGCTAGCGAACGCGGCTGTGAATTTTTAACGGATGAGGTTGTCTGCATCCACCGCCGGACTCTTATCGTCGAGCCTTTCGCCATCGCCGTCGGCCTCAAAAGAGACCCCGCCGATCCGGGCACGGGAAAGTTATTGGTGGCCGCAGATAAACTGGTCCCCGCCGTCGCGCGCGCCCCCGCCCAAGTGAGCTATACGATCTTCTTGTCCCCGCGCGCCGGTGGCACACCACCCGGCCCCCCCGTTCTGGAGAGGGTCGCGCCTCACGTCGTATTCCGTAACCTCCTGGCTCATCACCTGGACGTGGGAAGCAGCATGGACGAGTCCCTTGTAACTTTGCTCAATATGGCCGAGAATACCGCCGGCGCTCAGCTAAGCTATCAAACGTTCGAAGACCTTCTCAGGAGCGATGAACTCATAATGGAGTTCATCGAGTCATAATAGTCCCGCCGGCCGCGGGCCGAGTTTTCGTCATGCCATACGAACCGCAAAAAATTGAAACCAAGTGGCAGAGAGTCTGGCGCGAGACCGGGGCCTTCCACGTGCCGCCGCAGAGTGGAAAGCCTAAGTATTATATTCTGGACATGTTCCCTTACCCGTCAGGGCACGGGCTGCACGTCGGGCACCTCAAGGGGTACGTCGCGAGTGACATTGTAGCCAGGTACAAGCGCATGTGCGGCTTCAACGTGCTCCACCCGATGGGGTGGGACTCGTTCGGCCTGCCGACGGAACGACAGGCCGAGCGGGAGGGCATCTCGCCGGAGCAGGTGACGAGAAGGAACGTGACGACCTTCAAGCGGCAACTCGACCTCGTCGGCCTGTCATACGACTGGGGGCGTGAGTTCGCGACGAGCGATCCTTCCTTCTACAAGTGGACCCAGTGGATTTTTCTTAAACTCTTTGAGGTGGGGCTGGCCTACGAGGCGGATGTCCCCGTAAATTGGTGCCCGGCGCTGGGGACCGTCCTCGCGAACGAGGAAGTTAAGGACGGCGTTTATATAGAAACCGGGGACCCGGTGGAGCGCAGGTTAATGCGCCAGTGGATGCTGAAGATCACGGCTTACGCCGACAGGCTGCTCGATGATTTAGACCTGGTGGATTGGCCCGAAGAAGTTAGAGAGCTTCAGCGTAACTGGATCGGGAAAAGTGAAGGGGCCCTCATCCGGTTCGGGCTCCCTGACCGTGAAGAGACTTTCGAGGTTTTCAGCACCCGCCCGGAAACACTCTTCGGCGGCACTTTCTGCGTGCTCGCTCCCGAGCACCCGCTGGTGGAGAAAATTACCAGCCCCGACCGGCGTGCCGGCGTGATGGAGTATGTCGAACAGACGAAAGCCAAGTCCGACAGGGACCGCCTCGCGCAGGCGGACGAAAAGACAGGTGCCTTCACCGGCGCGTACGCGATAAATCCTGTCAACCGCGACTTGATGCCCGTCTGGGTTGCCGATTACGTGCTCCTGACCTATGGGACGGGGGCGGTGTTTGGGTGCCCGGCACACGACCAGCGCGATTATGAGTTCGCGAAGAAGTTCGGTCTCCCCGTGATCGAAGTGGTCGAGGGCGGCGACATCTCCTCGGAGGCTTTCACCGGCGAAGGGGTGATGGTGAACTCGGACTTCCTCAACGGCCTCGATTCTAAGACCGCCAAAATGAGGATGATCGAGCACCTGTCGGCCGGAGGGTCGGGCCGGCCGGCGGTCACTTACAATCTGCGCGACTGGCTCTTCAGCCGCCAGCGCTACTGGGGCGAGCCGATTCCAATCATCCACGGCCCGAAGGGTGAGTTAGAGCCGGAGGCGAGCTTACCGCTGCTGCTGCCCCCTTCGCTCCCGGAGCCCCCGCCGACGTCAGGGTCAACGCCGCTGGTCCCGCTCGAACTCGCGCGCGACTGGATGAATGTGACGTTGCCGAGCACCGGGGAGCCCGCTAAAAGAGACCCCAACGTGATGCCCCAGTGGGCAGGCTCTTCCTGGTATTACCTCCGGTTCATCGACCCCACGAACAGCGAGTCTCCGTGGGACCGGGAGCTTGAACGCGCCTGGATGCCTGTCGACCTTTACGTCGGAGGCATCGAGCACGCTACGCTGCACCTTTTGTACGCCAGGTTCTGGCACAAGGTGCTTTACGACATCGGCTGGGTGTCGACCCCTGAGCCTTTCAAACGTCTTTTCAATCAAGGCATGGTTCACGCCCGCAGCTTCCGCGACAGGCAAGGCCGTTATTACTACGCCGAACAGGTCTACGAGAAAGACGGCCAGTGGTTCGCCAAAGATGACGACCAACTCCTTAATAGTCGCATCGAGAAGATGAGCAAGAGCCGGTACAACGTCGTACCGCCTGAGCCGGTCGTCGAGAGTTACGGGGCTGACAGCCTGCGCCTCTATGAGGTTTTTATGGGGCCGCTCGAAGGCAGCGCGATCTGGCAGACTGACGGGTTGTCGGGCACCCGGCGTTTCCTTGAGCGCGTTTGGCGTGTGTTCGAAACGAGCGTCGGGGAGCGGGCCGTTCGGGATAGCCAGGAGACGGAACGGCTCCTTCATCAAACCGTCAAAAAAGTCAGTAATGATCTTGAGAAGCTGCAACTCAACACGGCAGTAAGCCAACTCATGATCTTTATCAACCATGCCGCCGCCCGAGGCGGCATATCGCGGGAGGCGCTGAGTAGTTTTGTCCGTCTGCTGGCTCCATTCGCGCCGCATATTAGCGAAGAGATCTGGCAGGCCCTCGGCCACGAGGAACTAGTGCTCAACGCACCCTGGCCGACGTACGATCCGGAGAAATGCGTCGAAGACGAGGTGACGATTGTGGTCCAGGTCGACGGTAAACTTCGATCCCGGGTCATCTGTACCGTTGATACCGACGAGGCTTCAGCTATGAAGGTAGCCCTCGCCGACAGCTCGGTCAGCAAGTGGATTGCCGGTAAGCAAATCGCGAAGGTGGTCTTTGTGCCGAACAAGCTTCTAAATATCGTGTCGGAATAAGACCCGCGCATCAAGCTTCCTCTCGCCTCACTTTCACCACCGAGGCCGGGAGGGAAGTTGAGATACCGCGACTCGCCGTTGAGCCCGGCGGGACGCAGTAACCCGAACACGCCATGAAGCATTTAACGGAACGGGACTGGGGGGCTGTCATTAAGGATTTCGAGGGGAGCAGTCCGTTCAATTACGCAATCCTTGATGACTTCCTCTCACCGGAAACACTCGCGGCTCTCCGCCCCGAGTTGATTAAGTCCGAAAACTGGGAGGGACGAGACATCCCCCGCGAGAATAAGGGGGCCAAATGGGTAGCGCGCCAAGTCTTTAACGACAGGCCGGGGTCGCCGCTGATTTGCGCGGTCTCTCAAGAGTTGCAGGACGCGCTGCCCGGGCTGCTCGGCGGGAAGGTTCTAATGAACCACTGGGCCATCTCCTGCAACCGGAACGAAGGCATTTTCCCGCATTGTGACGGTGGGAGGGTTAGTCTCAACCTGTGGCTCACGCCGGGTCAGTTTAATGAAGACCTAAATAGTGGCGGACTGATACTCTTCGATGTCAAAAGAGCTGCGACGATGTCCCCCGATGAATATGCGTCTCAGCGCGGCGGGTGTGTGCAATACGTAAATGAACGGACCAGGGGTAGGCTTGCTCGGATCCCTTACGGCTATAATCGGGCGGTCCTCTTCGACGCATGGACTTTTCACGCAACCGACGCCGTTCGGTTCGCCGGTAATGCTTTAGCCGCGGCACGCCTGAACCTCACGTTCAGCTTCGAGGAGCCACCCCCTTCGTAGCTTTGACTGTTTCTGGCGGCAACCCCGGGTTCACCCACCACCTGACGCGGCCGGCCCGGCGCTCGCGCTGCCCCTCGGAACGCAGCGGGCCGCCGGGTCGGGCGGCCGAACTCTTCGTCTGGTGCTGGAACCGGCGGCAAACCGTAGGCATCAGCGGCCGCGCCGCCCCGTACACGTAATCGAAATGGCTCGCGTCTGATTTTGACACTCCCCGTTAAAAGAAGGTCTTGCAAAAGCATGGCGTATAATGTATATACTCCTACATCTCAACATCGGCGCGGGTTCCCTCGTCCTCGCGTAGGCACTTCAATGCACTGGGTAAACACTCCTGGGATCACCTCCATCCCCCCGGTGTCCCCCCCCGGTTTTTACCCAAAGCACGTCACAGAGAAAAACTGAAAGGAGCAGACGATGAGCAGCGCACATACAACTGAGAGCGTCATCAATGCGGGACCGCGCTTCAAGAAGGCCGAGGAGTACCGCCGGGTCTTCGAGCACGTTCCGAACGTGTTAATCCAGGATCCCGCTCGGGGGTGTGCTTACTACATCATGGCCGACGCGCTGGAGAAACACGAGGTGACGCCGGAGACGTGGTCAAGGCTCGACGACAGCACGGTCACTTTCGTCATCCCGAACGGCGACCTCGTCGACGAGATACCGGCCTACCTCAGAAATCCGGAACTCGACCCTTCCGTCCTGATCCGCTTCGGGCAAGGACAGAGCGCGTACTTCCTGTCGTTCGACGAGCTTCAGGCTTATAAGATTCCGCAGCCTGAGGGTTCGCTCGATGACGATCAGATCAGCTTCATCATACCTTACGGGACGGAGCTGATCGAAGAACTTCCTTCCCTCCGGCGGGCACTGCTGCAATCCAACACGCAGTGAGCACCCGCGGGCCGTGCACCCACTGACTGAGGCATACAGGTGACAGCGTGCCCCCGGGGCACGCTGTCACTGTCGGCGTGTGAGGTTCAAGATGAACACCTGCGAAGACTTAATCGTGGATCAGGATTGGGAAGCGGTCGAGAGGCAGTATTTTGACTCCGACCCCTACAATTATGCGGTGCTGGACAATTTCCTGGCCCCTGATGTGTGCGAGGAAGTTCGCCGGGCCATCGTGCAGAACAAAGGCTGGTCGTTCATGAACTGGCAGGCGGAGGAGTTGTTCATCCGGAACTTCGACCTGCCGCTCGTGCAGGAAGTTGCCCGGGCCGTCGCCGAGCGTCTGCCGCGCGTCTTTGAAAATTTATCCCTGGTGCAGCACATCGCCTTCATGCATCAGCGGAACAACGGACTGTGCGCACATTCGGACACCGGCCTGGTGACGTTGGACATCTGGCTGACGCCCGACGAGTACAACCTGGAGCCTGACACGGGCGGGCTCGTGCTCTACGACGTGAAGAGGACGCCCGAGCAGGAGATCCACGAATTCAATGCGCGGCCCTGGTGCCTCAATTATTTCAAGGAGCACACGCGCGGGGGCAGCGTCACCGTCGGGTACAAGTTCAACCGGGCGATCCTCTTCGATGCTCGGACTTTCCACGCCTCGGACCGGATTAGATTTGTCGGCGACGGGGCCCAAACCTACCGCATCAATTACGCCATGTTGTTCGACCACCCAGATGAATTCCGGAATCGCTACGAGCGCTACTAGTCGGACGACGCCGGGAATTGATCCGGTGAATGATCCCCGGCGCTGTGAGGACGGGATGGCGAGGTGCCTGAGGAGCGTATGTTCGTGGCTAAGGACGCTAAATCCATCAACGAGCAGGACTGGGAAGCTATTGAAGCCCAATACGCCGAAACATCTCCCTACAACTACGCTGTCATCGACGATTTTCTAGCGCCCGACGCGTGCTCTGAGGTTCGTGCCCACCTCATCAACAACAAGGGGTGGGCTTTCATGAATGTGGAAGGGCCGCAGCCTGTCCTTGTCGTCCGCAACTTCAACCTGCCACTTATTCACGAAATCGCTTCCGCTTTGATCGGCAGGCTCGCCGGCGTCCTGGGGGGGCTGTCACTGGTTGAGCACAGCGCCTTCATGAACCGGAGCAACAACGGCCTGAGCATTCATTCCGACAACGGGCTCGCCACGCTCAACATCTACCTGACGCCGGACGAGTTCAACCTCGACCCCGAGGCGGGGGGTCTCTGGCTCTACGATGTCAAGCGCGGTGAAAACCAAGCTCTCCACGAGTTTAATTCACAGCCCTGGTGCACAGAGTATTTTGAGAGGCACACGAAAGGCGGCGCGGTGAGAATCGGGTACGCATTCAACCGCGCGATTTTGTTTGACGCCAGGACGTTGCACGCGGCGGAGCGGATGCGCTTCGCCGGCGGGAGTGTGGCCTCGCATCGGCTCAACCTCGCGTTGCGGTTTGACAGACCGGAGCAGTTCCGCAGCCGATACGATCCTTATCACCTAAAGGGCTCAGCGCCGGTCGCCGGCGCGGGAGGGTGAGCCGGTATGCGTTGGGATATAGCCCCTCATCTGATAATGATTCAGTCCAGGCTTTACTCGCCGGGCTACGCCGGGCCCGGTCGTTGGGTCGTCTTTCAGCCGAAGGAGCGTCGGGCGTTCAGCGCCATCGGGCCTGATGTTGTCCCGGATATCGTTCGTATCCTAGCCAAAGCGTGCGGCGGGGCGGACGAGCAGGAGGTCGCGTCCGTAGTCCCTCACGTTAACCGGAGGCAGTTGGCCGGCCTGGCGGATGCGGGGCTCCTGGTAGAGCCATCGCATAACGGCGGGGCGGCGGAAGACTCCTTCATTGCCCACTACCAACTTGCCTCGTTCAACTACCCGTTCGAGGACTACTTCGACCCGGACTGGCGGGATAAAGAAGAGAAGCTCCTACAGCACTATGACTCACTCTGGCCTCCCCCGGCCAGCATCGCTAAGCGGGAAGGGCGCTTTCACCCGCTGCCGGCTGCCGAGTTGTCCGACCTGGAGAGGGGGTCTACAGCGCCCACCTTGAAATGGGTCAGTTCTCTCCTCAGGTACACCTTCGGTCCCATCGGCGAGATCAAAACGTCGCGGCTCATCTGCCTGCGCCGGACGAGTCCCTCCGGCGGCGCCCGGCATCCTACCGAGGGGGCCGTCCTCTTGCCGGAGCCGCTCGGAGACATACCGGCCGGCTCTTACGTCTACGACGTCGAGAGACACGGCCTGGTCGAGTCGCCGGAGGAGGCCGCGCTGTCAACCGAGTTGCGAGGCGTGGGCGACATCGGGATTATGATCCGGACTCGCGTCGAACGCGCCATGTGGAGGTATCGCGACCTCCGGGCCTGGCGCCCCGTGCTTCTGGACGCCGGTCACATCGTCGAGACGCTATCGCTCCTGCTCGCCCGCCGCGGCCTTAACTCACACGTCGTTAGCGCGCCGCCAAGTCAACAATCTAATCTGGCGTGGCTCGAAGAGCCCGACCTCGCCTTGATTATCGCTTCGAGGGGGGAGGGGCAGGGCGGGTGGCGCTGGGCCGGCGCTGACGGGGATAAAGCCGACGACGACGCGGGGGAGTATCTGACTAACCCCGCGGTGTATCTCACGTTCAGACCCGGCGGGCTGCGAAGCCACACGCTGTGGCCGCGGCACGACACCGCCGATCTCGACTTCGTCGATTTTAGAATCCTGAGCCACTGCCTTCCTTCGAACCGCGGGGATCGAATCACGACCGCCGAAGGCATACAGGCCGCGGTTGAAGGCGCCACACCGGATCACATTTCGGCGCTGGCGAGGACGGGCGCTCTTTTACCGCGCCCGATGGCCGCCGGCTTGTACGATGCCGCACGGCCCTGGGTGCGCCACAGTTGGTATCTGACGCTCCTCGCACACCTGCAAGCCGCCGGGCATCCCGGGCACCACGCTCCGACCAGCAGCATCCCCGCGCGGGATTTCCTGGGCCAGTTGGGTGTACTCCTGACCCGCCGGACGACTCGGCGCTTTGCCCGGGAACAGATTCCATTGAAAGAGCTGAAGTCGGTGCTCGCCCGCGCCTTAGACGGGGTGTCTGCTTCCGGTCGGAGAGCCCTGGTCGGCTGTCTCGATGTGGAAGGGATCGCGCCGGCTATCTATGAATGGAATATTCATGAAGGTACGCTCGGGCCGGCTATTAGTCCGCTGACGCGCACGGACGCAAGGTCGATGGCGGTCGGGCAGTCGCCGGTGGAGGGTGCCGCCGCACTCATTCTCCTCACGCGCGTGGTCGACACCTCGGACGCCAGGCAATATGAGATGGACATCATTGACCTCGGGAGGTTGGGCCAGCGCATCTGCCTCCTCTCGGAAGAGGCGGGGCTGGGGGTGTTTCTGACGCCGGCGCTGGCCGACGACCCGACCCTCAAGTCTTTGAAGTCGCCCGACCCGGAGAAGACTGTGACATACCTATTCGCTCTGGGAAAGAAACATGTTGCGTGAGCCTCCAGACGCTTCACGCCGACCCTGCCGCCATCATCCCGGGGTAAGGTCATTCCTGCCGCCGAAGGGCTGACCCTGATTGTCAGGGCGACTCGGATGCTAACTCCCCACCCCCGCCGCGGCACCTCTTCCGCCCGCGTCCGCAACCGCTACTCCCGCACGTTCGCAGACCTCCCGCGGCAGGGCGTCGCCGTCCGGCCCGAGCCACACGCCCGCCGCCTCCGCTGCGATAACGGGCTTTGCACCCGGAGCGTTTTCTGCGAGCGGCGGCCGTGTGCGGACTTTTGTTTCGAGACGCGGCGGCGATAATTACACCTGTCGCGGCCTGTTGCGTCAGGGCCGGTTGGCGAAGCCACCTGAGGCCGGAGATTTTTCGCGCAAGAGGCACAAAAGGCCGGGGGATTCGTCCGCCTGACCCCTCAAGATTGATCACAGGCTCTAATGTAAGTATCGGCTGCGGATGACGAAACCATCCCTTTAGGCGGGCGCGATGAATCAACTCGGATTATGGGATTACCTGATTATAGTTGTCTTCTTACTCGGCGTCACGGCCCTCGGTCTGGCGGTTTCGGGGCGACAGAAGTCTCTGAAGGACTACTTTGCGGCGGGCGGGAACATGCCGTGGTGGGCGGTGGCAATCTCTCTCTACGCGAGTTTGCTGACGCCGATGAGTTTCGTGGGGGTGACTAGTTGGGTTTACCAGAAGGACAGTCGTTGGATCATAGGTAACGCGGTGGCCGGGGTGTTCACGATCTACTTCGCGGCGAGGGTTTGGGTGCCGCTTTGGGATCGGCTGAGGCCGCTGTCGATTTATGAATACCTGGAGCAGCGGTTCGGCCTGGGGCTGCGGCTGTTCGGGGCGGTCATCTTTATCATACAGATGATCTTCTGGCTCGGTAACGAACTAGTAACCAGTGCCAGTGCCTTTGAACATGTGACACGCATCCCCGGCCTTTACTGTCTGCTGGCAATCGTCGCCCTGACTTCGTCGTACATGCTCGTCGGAGGCTCACGATCTGACATCTGGGCCGACGTAGTCCAATTCGCCGCCTTCCTGTTCGCCTTCGCCGTCATCGCCTTCCTGCTGCTCACCTACTTCGACTGGCGGCCCTTACAAATCTACCGGGTTGCCTCTTCGACCCCGTCTGCCATGACGGGGCAACCACACACGCGCATCATCTCGGCGGAATTTGACTTGAGCGTCGAAGGCACCGTCTGGGCCATCGTTTTTCACCGCATCAACGGGGTGCTGGCGTTCGGCACGGAGCAAGTGCCTGTTCAGCGGCTGATCGCCATCGGCAGCCGGCGTAACATGTACAAGGCCCTGATAGGCTTCACCCTGGTAGACTTGCTGGTGGCAATCGTGACGGTCTTCGTCTCGTGGGGATTCGTCGCCTTCTACCAGGTGAACTCCGCGGCCCAGGCGCCGGCTCATCCCGATCAGATTCTAGTAAGCTATGCCTTGAACTTCACCCCCGCGGTCGTGCGGGGCCTCATCATGGCGGGCCTCCTGTCGGCGCTGATGGCTAGCTACGGCACGGGGCTGAACACTATGAGCAACGTCATCCTCAACGACTGCTACCGCCGCCTCTTCGTCCGAGACCGATCAGAACGGCACTACCTGCTCATTTCCAGATTGTTTACCCTCACGGCATCCGTCTTTCTGTTGCTGTTTGCTTTGTGGCAATACCGACACCGCGAGCTGACGGCGCTTCAGAGGATGGGCCAACTGAGCGCCCTCGTGGCCGGGCCGGTGGCCTGTTTCTTCATGCTCGGGGCCTTTTCCCGGCGCGCCAACGCCGCCGGAGCAATCGTCGGCGGCATCGTTTCGATAGCGTTCTCGCTGGTGTTTAATGGGTTCCCGGGCCTGTTTGAGCCGGTCATCAAGGGCGTTAACTGGATGTGGATCGCAGGGTTCAGCACAGCGAGCGGGCTCGCGGCGGGCTACCTGGCGAGCTTGCTCTTCGCGCCCCACCCACCCGAAAGGCTGGAGGGCTTAACGCTGAGGTGGTAGGGCCGCGAGTCTATCCGGTGTCGGAGGCCGGCCGTCGAGGTGCTTACGCCGCCTTGGCTATACACTCCTTTAACACACGGCCGACGACCTCGATGTTGGGGCTCTTAAGCATGGTCTTATGATCCCCGGGAATCCTGTGAATCTCCACTCCGCCAGCGGCCAGCGGCCCCCAGCCCAAGTCCGGGGTAGCGGTCGGGCGCGCGTCTCGCGCCGTCCGCAGGAGTGTGATCACCCCGGGGTAGGGCTTGTGTTTGTATGTAAATAGAGCCTGATGGTTGCCTTTTTCAACCTTCAGCATCCGGCGAGGGTTGGCATGCGGCATACTCATAAAAGGCGGCTGTTTATCGGCCAACTTCAACCGTTCGACGACATAGTCCACTTGCCGGTCGGGGGCGAGGCTCCGCAAGTGCCCCAACGGGAGGTTCAAGTCGTTTCGGAACCGCGAATGCCAGTAGAGCGCGCCGTCGAACTCGCCATCCCAGCCAGTGTTGTGGTCACTCCGGGACGTGTCTAAGAGCGCCAGCAGCCCGACCCTGGCACCTTCGGCGCAAAGTTGCTGCGCCATCTCGAAGGCGATATGCCCGCCGAGACTGTAGCCCCCCAGCAGGTACGGCCCCTCGGGCTGAAACTCACGCAGCGCCTCAAGGTAGTAGGCGGCCATCATTTCCAGGCGCGCATGCGGCTCATCGTCCGTGTCGATGCCTCTCGCCTGTAACGCGTAGAAGGTCTGGTCTTCACCAATCCTGCGGGCTAAATCAAGGTAGCCCGTAACTGTCCCGCTGAGGGCGTGGACGCCAAAGAAAATTTTGGTTGAGGTGCCCGGCTGTATCTCCACCAGCGGCGACCACACGGAACTCTTAATCCCCGAGGCGGCGGCGCCGCCCCGCAGCCGCTTCTCGGCGAGGGCGCGTTGGGCCGGCGACAGGTGAGCTAATCTACTGGCGAGGGTTTCACTGTTAGCCATTACTTTATTCCTATTCAAGGGGGTTCATGCTTTACAGCAGTTGCTCGGCATCCGCCTCGGCCATCGTCTCAATCTCCGCGAGGATGCTTTCTTCCAACGTCACGGCGAGGGCGGCGACGGTCGGCCGCTCGAAGAGAGCCTTGAGGCTGACTTCGACTGCAAACTCCTCGCGGATGCGTGAGAGCAACTGCGTCGCCAAAAGCGAGTGCCCGCCCAGCTCGAAGAAGTTGTCCTCGGCCCCGACGCGCTCGACGTGCAACACCTCAGCCCAGATGCACGCCAAGACATCTTCGACCGGCGTGCGCGGCGCGACGTAACCGTCCGCGGGAGCCTCGCCCCGCTCAGGCGTGGGCAGCGCCCGGCGGTCCAGCTTGCCGTTCGCCGTCAGCGGCAGCGACTCAAGCATCACGAAGGCCGACGGCACCATGTATTCCGGTAGTTGCTCCTTCGCATACTGCCGCAGCTCGCCCGCGCCCGCTGTGTCGCCGACCACGTAGGCCACCAGTCGCTTCTCCCCCGAGTCCTCCCTGAGGATAACCGCGCTCTCGCGCACGGAAGGGTGCGCGGCCAACACCGCCTCAATCTCGCCCGGCTCAATGCGATAGCCTCTGAGTTTGACCTGCTCGTCTATGCGCCCGACGTACTCGATCTCTCCTCCGGGCAGGTAGCGGGCGAGGTCCCCTGTCCTGTAGAGCCGCGCTCCCGCCGTGAACGGGTCGGTGATGAACTTCTCCCGCGTCAGCTCGGGTCGGTTCAAGTACCCGCGCGCCACGCCCGCGCCGCCGATGTAGAGTTCTCCCACCACGCCGACGGGCACGACCTGCTGGCGGGCGTCGAGGATGTAGACTTGCGTGTTGGCGATGGGCCGGCCGATGGGGATCGCCCCGGCCCGGTCGTCGCCCGGCGCGAGCTCGTAGACGCAGCAGCCGACGGCCGCCTCCGTCGGCCCGTACTCGTTGAAGATGCGCACGCCGGGCGCGCGCCGCCGCCACCAGTCGGTGACCTCGGCCGTCAACTGCTCCCCGCCGACGACCAGCGCCCGCGCCGCCCCGGCCGCCCCCCCGCCCTCGAGTTGCGCAGTCAGCAGCCGCAGGTGCGACGGCGTCAGCTTCACCAGGCC
>JALZHT010000223.1 GCA_030860645.1 Acidobacteriota bacterium | reverse complement strand
CCCGCGACGGCGGCGGCAAACGGGTCGCGCTCGTAGAGGAGTTGGCACGCGGCCGCCAGCGCGGCGACGAACGTCAGTGCGATGGCCTGGCGGAGGAGCATAAAAGACCGTAAATCGTCAATCGTCAATCGTGAATCGTAAATCGAAACTGCCTCCCCGATTTGCGATTCACGATTGACGATTGACGGTCTTTCCAGATTTACGATTCCTTATTCGTCGGTTGTCACGGCCGCCGTGTCCGAGCAGCCGGTGAAGCGGTAGCCGACGCCGACGACCGTCTCGATGGCGTCGCCGCAGGGGCCGAGCTTCTGGCGGAGGCGGCGGATGTGCACGTCGAGCGTGCGCGTGTCGCCGTAGTACTCGTAGCCCCAGACGTTGTCCAGGAGCTGCTGCCGCGTGGCGACGCGCCCGGCCGCGCGGGCGAGCGCGGCGAGCAGGGAGAACTCCTTGCGCGTGAGCTTGACGGGCGCGCCGTCGCACGCGACGCGCATGTCCTCGAAGTCGACCTGGAGGCGGGCGTCCTCGTAGCGCGCCGCGGCCGACTCGTCCGCGCGGCGCAGCACCGCCCGCACGCGCGCCATCAGCTCGCGCACCGAGAAGGGCTTCGAGATGTAGTCGTCGGCCCCGAGGTCAAGCCCCGCCACGCGGTCGGCCTCCGAGGTGCGGGCCGTGAGCATGATGATGGGGGTGCGGCGCGTGGGCGGCTCTCGCCGCAGGCGGCGGCAGAGTTCGGTGCCGCTCATGCCGGGGAGCATCAGGTCGAGGATGATGAGCGCGGGCGCGCCCTTCGGGTCGAGCGCGGCCGCGAGGCCCTGCTCGCCCGTCAGCGCGACGCGCGTCTCCAGCCCCTCGCGCTCCAGGTTGTAGCGCAGCCCCTCGGCAATGTCGGGGTCGTCCTCGACGACCAAAACTGGTTTCGCCATAGTGATGAGTGCAGAGTGCAGAGCGCGGAATGAAAAACCAATTCATCACCCTGCACTCTGCACTCCCTCAGTTGCTGTGTTTGATGATCGAAGCCTCGGTCATGTAGACGGTCTGCTCGCAGATGTCGGTGACGTAGTCGCCGATGCGTTCGAGGTGTTTGGCGACGAAGAGGAGCCGGGCGGCGCGCGTCGTCGTGGTGGGGTCGGCCGCCATCAGCCGGATCAGGTCGTGGAATGTGTGGTCGTACATCTCGTCAATCTCGTCGTCGCGGTCGATGAGCCGGCGGGCCGTGGCGGCGTCGCCGTTGGTGAAGGCGTCGAGGGCGGCGCGCAACTGTTGCGAGGCCGACTCGGCCATGCGCGGCAGGTCGGCGAGGGGCTTGAGCTGCGGCTCGTCGTTGAGGTCTATGGCGGCGCGGGCGATGTTGCAGGCGTGGTCGGCGATGCGCTCCAGGACGGGCGTGATCTTCGCCACCGCGATGACGAAGCGCAGGTCGCGCGCCGCCGGCTGGCGGAGCGCCAGCACCTCGATGCAGAGGCGGTCGATCTCGACTTCGAGGCGGTCGATCTGGTCGTCGCCGTCGAGCACCTCGCGCGCGGCCCCCGAGTCGCGCTCGGCCAGCGCGTACATCGCCTTCTGCACCGCCGTCTCCGCCTCGCCGCCCAGCCGCAGCACGCGGTCGCGCAGCGTGTCCAATTCGTCGTCAAGCCTTCTGTGTGATTCCATAAGATAAATTTTCAGATTTTTGATTTTAGATTTTTGATTTGCGATTGGGAGACGACGCCGGCCGCCCCTTCTTTCAATCGCCAATCAAAAATCTAAAATCAAAAATCATCCGAAGCGCCCCGTGATGTAGTCCTCCGTCAGCTTCTGCTCGGGGTTGGTGAACATCTTCTCGGTCGAGTTGACCTCGATGAGCTTGCCGAGCCAGAAGAAGGCCGTGTGGTCACTGACGCGCGCGGCCTGCTGCATGTTGTGCGTGACGATGACGATGGTGTACTGCCGCTTCAGTTCGAAGATCAGCTCCTCGATCTTCTGCGTGGCGATGGGGTCGAGGGCCGAGGCCGGCTCGTCCATCAAGACCACCTCGGGCCGCACGGCCAGCGCGCGCGCGATGCAGAGGCGCTGCTGCTGCCCGCCCGAAAGCCCCAGCGCCGAACTCTTCAGGCGATCCTTGACCTCCGACCAGAGCGCCGCGTCCTGGAGGGCCTGCTCGACGCGCTCGGCCAGCTCCGCGCGGCTCTCGGTCAGGCGGTTGATGCGCAGCCCGTAGGCGACGTTGTCGAAGATGGACTTCGGGAAAGGGTTCGACTTCTGGAAGACCATCCCGACGCGGCGGCGCAAGAGCACCACGTCGGTGCCCGGCGCGTAGATGTCCTCGCCGTCGAGGAGCACGTCGCCGACGGCGCGGGTGCCGGGGATGGTGTCGTTCATCCGGTTGAGCGTGCGCAGGAAGGTGGACTTGCCGCAGCCCGAGGGGCCGATGAAGGCCATCACGACGCGCTCGGGGATGTCGAGCGAGATGCCGTGGAGCGCCTGCGAGCGCCCGTAGAAGAAGTCGAGGTTGCGGACGGCGATCTTCGGCGCGCCCCCGTCCCCGGGCGTCTCCGCGCGCCCTTCGCCCCTGGGGCGCGGCGCGAGCACTGGCGTCGGTGCGGTCATGGACATGACAGTTTCGAGTTCCGAGTTCCGGGTTCGTGATTTCGAGTTGAATGCTTGCTCCTTAACTCGCAACCCGAAACTTAAAAGCGCCTCCGCGTCAGGAGGCGGACGGCGATGTTGATGACGAGGATGAGCGTCATCAGCACCAGCGTCGCGGCCCAGGCCAGCGCGTGCCACTCGTCGTAGGGCGAGATGGCGTAATTGTAAATCTGCACGGTCAGGGAGGCGATGGGCTGGAAGATGTCGCGGCTGAAGAAGCGGTAGTTCAGGGCCGTGAACAGGAGCGGGGCGGTCTCGCCCGTGATGCGCGCCACGGCCAGCATCGCGCCGGTGGCGATCCCCGACGCGGCCGCCGGCAGCACCACGCCCGTCGTCACCCGCCACTGCGGCGCGCCGAGCGCCAGCGCGCCCTCGCGCAAGGAGGCCGGGACGAGCCTGACCATCTCCTCGGTCGTGCGCGCCACGACCGGGATCATGATGACGGCGAGCGCCACCCCGCCCGCCAGCGCCGAGAACCCGCCCATCGGGACGACGATGACGGTGTAGATGAAGACGCCGACGACGATGGAGGGCACGCCCGTCAGCGTGTCGGTGACGAAGCGCACGAGGGTGCCGAAGCGCCCCCCGCCGAACTCCGCGAGGTAGACGCCCGCGGCCACCCCGACGGGGAGGCCGAAGAGGGTGGCGAGGCCGATGAGCACGAGCGTGCCGAGGATGCCGTTGCCGATGCCGCCGCCCTCGCCCACGGGCTTCGGCGTGTCAATCAGAAAATTGAGGCTGAGCGCGCCCAGGCCCCGGTAGGCGATGTAGCCGAGGATGACGACGAGCAGCGCGACGGCGAAGACGGCGCACGCCGCCGTCAGCGTCGTCATCACGACGTTCGTCACCCGCCTCCTCACCTCATGTTTTCCCGGCCTCGTCGCCATCCGCCTTTTTACCTTCGATGTATTTTACGCCCTCGCCGTGCCGCTCGTCCCGCGCGTGACGCTCCAGACGAGGAGGCGCGCCACGCCGTTGATGAGGAAGGTGACGAGGAAGAGGATCAGGCCGAGCTGCACGAGCGCGCTCAAGAACAGCTCGTCGCTCGCCTCGGCGAACTCGTTGGCGAGGACGGAGGCGATGGTGTACGACGGCTCGAAGAGCGACGGCGAAATCTGCGCGCGGTTGCCGATGAGCATCGTGACGGCCATCGTCTCGCCGATGGCGCGCCCGAGGCCGAGGATGATCGCGCCCGCGATGCCGGGGCCGCCGTTGGCTAGGACGACGCGCGTCGTCTCCCACTCCGTCGCGCCGAGGGCGAGGGCCGCCTCGCGCTGCGAGTCGGGCACGGCCGCCAGCACGTCGCGCACGACCGCCGAGATGATCGGCGTGATCATGATGGCGAGGATGACGCCCGCCGTCAAAAGCCCCGTCCCCGTCTCGACCGGCCCCTGGAAGAGCGGCACCCACCCGAAGAACTTTTGCAGCGGCGGCTTGATGTAATCGCGCAAGGTGGGGGCGAGCACGAAGATGCCCCAGAGGCCGTAGACGACCGAGGGGATGGCGGCGAGCAGTTCGACTAAAAACGTGACGGGGCGCGCGAGCCGGCGCGGGGCCTGCTCGACCAGGAAGACGGCCACGCCCAGACTCAGGGGCACGCTGATGACGAGCGCGAGGGCCGAGGACATCACCGTCCCGTAGATGAACGGGAGCGCGCCGAAGCGCCCCTGGATCGGGTTCCACTCGCGCCCCGAGAGGAAGCCGAAGCCGAAATGGCGCATCGAGGGCACGGAGGCCGAGGCGGTGGCCGCGATCATTGCCCCCACGATGACGAGCACGGTCAGCGCCGCCAAGAAGAGCAGCGTGCGGAAGACGGCGTCGCCGCGGTTGCCCGTCGGCGCCAGCGCCCGCCGCCAGTCCCACACGCGCGCCCGCGCGCCGTACTCGGACGCCGGGGTGGGGCCTGCTGGTGCGGGATTCTTCATAAACAAGTTTCGGGTTGCGGGTTTCGAGTTTCGAGTTAAAAACTGCTTTGTCTTTTAACTCGAAACCCGAAACTCGTAACCGCCTTTACGCTCCGCGTAAAGGCCGCCCGCCCGAGGTGATCGAGTTGAGTTTGGCCTCGGCGCGGGTGCGCACCTCGTCGGGCAGCGGGGCGTAGGACATGGCGCGGGCGTACGGCGTCCCGTCGTGGAGCGCCCACCAGAGGAAGTCAACGAGCGTCTTGCCTTTGGCCGCGTCCTTCTGATCCTTGTAGACGAGGACGTAGGTGTAGCTGGCGATGGGGTAGGCGTCCGCGCCCGCGGCGTTCGTGATCGAGACGCGCATGTCCTCGGGCGTCTGCGCCAGCGAGGCCGCGGCGGCGGCCGACACCGAGTCGAGCGAGGGCTTGACGAAGTTGCCGGTCGGGTTCTTGATCGAGGCCACGGGCAGCTTCTGCTGCTCGGCGTAGACCAGCTCGGTGTAGCCGATGGTGTTCGGGTTCTGTTTGACGGAGGCGACGACGCCCTCGTTGCCCTTCGAGCGCTGCCCCGTCGGCCAGGTCGGGCTTTTCCCCTTCCCGACCTTCTCCTTCCACTCGGGGCTGACCTTCGAGAGGAAGTCGGTGAAGACGGCCGAGGTGCCGCTGCCGTCGGCGCGGGCGACGACCGTGATGTCGGCCGCGGGTAGGTTCGTGCCGGGGTTGTCGGCCTTGATGCGCGCGTCGTCCCAGCGCCTGATCTTGCCGAGGTAGATGTCGGCGACCACGTCGGGCGAGAGCTTTAGTTCGGGGTTGGCGGCGAGGTTGTAGGTGACGACGACCGCGCCGAGCACGGTCGGGATGTGGAGGACTTCCGCGCCGCCCTGCACCTTCTTCAAATCGTCGTCGCTCATCGGGTCGTCGGACGCGCCGAAGTCCACGGTGCCGGCCGTAATCTGGCCGACGCCGGCCCCCGACCCCGTCGACTGGTAGTCAATCTGCGCGTTCGGGTTGACCTTGCCGTACTCGCTCACCCACTTCTGGTAGAGCGGCGCGGGGAAGGTCGCGCCCGCGCCCTGGAGGCGGACGGCCCCGCCCGTCGCGGCCGGGCCGGCCCCGCCCTTGCCG
>JALZHT010000897.1 GCA_030860645.1 Acidobacteriota bacterium | reverse complement strand
GCGTCGGCGCGGTCATCGGCACCAACCCGACCCAGTCCGCGCCGGCCGCGGGCGGCTCGCCCTTCTTCCCCGTCCGCGTCCGCGTCCGCGCCGACAACGCGGCCAACGGCTGGACCGACTCCGGCCTGATGGTGCGCAAAGGGCAGCGCCTGCGCATCTCGGCCACCGGGCGCATCTCGCTCGGGCAGGGCCGGTTCTCGACGCCGACGGGGCTGCCGCGCGTGATGGACACCGAGAAGCTGATGAGGGACGAGCCGACCGGCGCGCTGATCGCCGTCGTCGGCGACGACAACGACGAGTTCATCTTCGTCGGGTCGGGCCGCGAGTTCCATGCCACGCGCGACGGCCGCCTCTTCCTCGGCGTCAACGAGGGCCGGCTCGACGACAACACCGGCACCTACGATGCCCTCATCGAGGTCGAGCCGGTGACGAGCGGCGGCGAATAAAACAGGTGCCAGATGCCCGATGCCGCGGGTCAGGGGTCAACCTATCTACTGACATCTGACATCTAACATCTGACAACTTTTCTTGATTGTCTGTGGGCGCGCGCCGTAATATTCGAGGCGAGCCGCGTCTCCCCGTCCCGCTTCCGAGGTTTGGAGTCGCCATGAGAAACATCACCGCCCGCCGCGCCGCCGCCCTCGCCTTCGCGCTCCTGCTGCTCCCGGCCCCCGGCCCGGCCGCCTCGGCCCAGTCGCGCCGCGTGCCGCCGCAGCAGCCGCAGAAGAAGAACCAGCGCCCCGACCAGCAGCCGCAGAAGCCCGCCGAGCAGCAGCCGCAGGAGCCCGTGCCGCAGGACATCATCCCCGACACCGAGACGGTCAAGGTCTCGACCAACATCGTCAACGTCGAGGCCGTCGTCATCAACAAGCGGACGAAGCAGATCGTGCCGGGCCTCAAGCAGGCGAACTTCGCCATCTTCGAGGACGGGTTGCAGCGCGACATCACCAACTTCTCGACGCCCGACGCGCCCATCACCGTCTCGGTCGTGCTCGAATACAGCAAGCTCGGCTCGGTCTTCGGCTACTACGGCAGCGGCGGGCGCGAGCCGGGCCGCTACGAGGTGCTGCGCCCGCTCGCGGCCTTCGTCTCGCAGGTCGTCCGGCCGCCCGACGACTACGTCTCGGTCATCGCCTACGACATGCGCCCGACGCCGCTCACCGACTTCACGAACAACCCGGCGCGCCTCAACCAGGTCGTCAGCCTGCTCCTGCGCAACCAGCCCGTCTCGAACGAGGCCAACCTCTTCGACGCGCTCAAGCTGACGCTCGTCGGCGGCCGCGCCGACTCGGTCGCGCTGGAGAACCGCGAGGAGCGCACGATGGAGTACGCCGGCATGGTCGCGCTCGGCGGCCAGCGCCGCAAGGCCGTCTTCCTCATCAGCTCCGGCATCGACACCTTCAGCAAGATCAACTACGACGAGGCCCGCCGCATCGCGCAGAACGCCGGCATCCCCATCTACATCATCGGCACGAGCGAACTCTTCTTCAAGAGGTACGGCGACCGCATGCCGGCCGAGGACGGCCTCCTCGGCGCGACCACGCCCGGCAGGATGACGATGCTCCAGGCGCGCAACGCCCTGCGCACCTTCGCCGAGGAGACCGGCGGCATGTACATCCCCGTCACCTTCGAGGGCGAGCTGCCGGCGGCGATGCACACCATCAACCTCCTGATGCGCAACCAGTACAGCCTCGCCTACAGCCCCGGCGCGCCGCGCGACGAGAAGGCCAAGCGGCGCAAGATCGTCGTCAAGGTTGACGTTGACGGCGACGGCAAGTACGACGAGAAGGACTACGAAGTCCGCGCCCGCCAGTTCTACAACCCGCCGAAGGGGACGGAGCAGAAGGCGGGGAACGATAAGAAGTAGGCGGTAGTCAGTAGCCAGTAGAAAATCAAAAACACAGAAGGCAGCCGACGCCCCGCGTGCCGGCTGCCTTCTGGTTTTTAGTACTGGCTACTGGCTACTGACTACTTCTTTTTCACGCCCCGTAGAGCCGCAAGCGGAACTCGTCGTTGAAGAGGTGGAGGTCGGCCTTGCGGCCGGAGAAGAGGCGCGCGTGGCGGAGCAGCGCCGGGAGGCCGCCCGCGGGGAGCGTGAGGCCGTAGGC
>JALZHT010000896.1 GCA_030860645.1 Acidobacteriota bacterium | reverse complement strand
GCCCTTCACTGCTCACGCTCTTTCTCTGCGGCGGCCAGGCGGCCCTCGCGCAGGAGACGCCGCGGGCGGCGGCGGCGACGCCCGCGCGCCTCGCCACGTCAGACTTCAGCCACCTCCTCAAGCCGGCGGCCGAGTCGGAGGGGGAGAAGGCCGCCGCGCCGCCGGAGGCGGACGCCGGGCCGGCGATAACCGCGAGGCCCGCCGCGCGCTTCGAGTTCGGGCGCGGCGACGACGCGGCCACAGACCCCTTCCCGCAGACGACCCAGGACTCCGGCGCGCAGAGTCCGCAGGGCGGCCAGCAGGCGGCGCAGCCCTACGTCCCACTCACCTCCGGGCAGAAGATGCGCCGCGCCTTCAAGTCGGCCTTCCTCAGCCCGCAGGGCTACGCCCTCTCGGCCTTCCGCGCGGTGCTCACGCAGGCCGGCGAGGACGAGCTGCCCGACAAGGAGTTCGAGGACGAGTTCGGCGACTGGGCCGCGCGCTTCGCCCGCAACGTGGCGAACCGCTCGACGCGCACCATCTTCGCCTCGGGCGTCTACCCCGTCCTCTTCAAGCAAGACCCCCGCTACGAGCGCGCGCCGAAGAAGAGCTTCCTGCGCCGCACGGGCCACGCCGTCAGCCGCGTCTTCGTCACCCGCGGCGACGATGGCGACCTCGAACCCAACTACTCGCGCTTCGCCGGGGTGGTGACGGCCAGCGGGCTCTCGAACATCTGGGAGCGGAGCACGCCGGGGCACGACCGCGTCGGCGCCGACGCCACGGTGCGCCGCATCGCCAGGTCGTTCCCCAACGACATGCTCTTCAACGTCGTCCGCGAGTTCCTCCCCGACATCATCGGGATTTTCCGGAAGTGAAGGAAGTAGACAGTAGCCAGTAGAAACGCATCGGGCGGCGCGCCTGCTTCGACGAAGCGACGCGCCGCCCGATTTTTGTCTACTGGCTATTTCGTTTTTCCGTGTCGAGAATCTGGCCACCGCGCTCGGAGGCGAGGGCGAAGTTGGGGAGGACGCGGAAGGAGGTGAGGCCGAGGGCGACGCGGTCGCCGACCTTGAGCGGCGCGGCGTTGGCCTCCGGCTTCGGGCGCGTGACGAAGACGGGGAGGCCGAGCCGCTTCTCCGGCGTGTTGACCGTCACGCTGTAGAGCGGCGGCTCGCCCTCATTCGGGCGGCGCGCGACGAGGTCGAGGCGGACGGTCAGGCGCTCGTAGGCCCCGATGAAGTGCTTCTCCTCGATGACGCCGTTGGTCAGCCGGCGGCAGCCCTCGGGCAGCGCGCCCGTCAGACTCAGGTGCGCGTCCTCGGGGCGGAAGACCAGCTTGACGGGCTGCCCCTCGCGGAAGCGCGCGACCTCCGAGCCGGCGTGCAGGGCCACCGTCCCGATCTCGACGTGGTCGCCGGTGACGACGCCGAGCAGGAGGTTGGCCGCGCCGAGGAAGGTGGCGACGTACTCGGTCTCGGGCCGGTTGTAGACCTCGTCGGGCGTGCCCACCTGTTCGAGGTGCCCGGCGTGCAGCACGGCGATGCGGTCGCCGAGTTCCAGGGCCTCCTCCTGGTCGTGCGTGATGAAGACGGCCGGCACGTTGACCTCGCGCAAGAGCGCCCGTATCTCGCGGCGCAGTCGCACGCGCGTCTGCGCGTCGAGCGCGCCGAACGGCTCGTCGAAGAGCAGGACTTGCGGCTGGTAGGCGAGCGTGCGCGCAATCGCCACGCGCTGCTGCTGCCCGCCCGAGAGCTGCGAGGGGAACTTCCGGCGGTGTTCTTTGAGGCGGACGAGGTCGAGCAGGCGCTCGACCTCGGCGCGGATTTCGCGCCGCTTCCGCCCGCGGATCGAGAGGCCGTAGCCGACGTTCTGCTCGACCGTCATGCGCGGGAAGAGCGCGTAGGACTGGAAGATGACGCCGACGCCGCGCTCGCGCGCCGGCAGCTCCGTCACGTCGCGGCCGTGGAGGAAGACGCGGCCGGCGTCCGGCCTCTCCAGCCCGGCGATGATGCGCAGGATGGTCGTCTTCCCCGACCCCGAAGCGCCGAGGAGCACCAGCGCCTCGCCCTCGGCCACCTCGAAGCTCACGTCTTCGAGCACGCGCGTGCCCTTGAAGCTCTTGCTCAGGCCGCGCA
>JALZHT010000895.1 GCA_030860645.1 Acidobacteriota bacterium | reverse complement strand
GGGCGGGCGCGTTCGCGGGCGGGTTGCCGAGCGAGGGGTGGCTGATGGGGCGCGTCGCGTAGGGCGAGGCGTCGCCGCGCGTGACGGGGTCGAGCCGGCCCGTGGCGGCGAAACCCGCGCTCAGGAAGAAGGCGCGGAACTCGCCCGCGCTCTGGAAGCGGTGGGCCGGGTCTTTGGCGATGGCGCGGCCGATGGCCTGCTCGACCGACTCGGGGATGGCCGGGTTGAGCTGGCGCGGCGCGACCGGCATCTGCTCGATCTGCGCCTTCATCAATTCGAACTCGTTGGTGATGTCGAACGGGATGCGGCCCGTCAGCATCTCGTACAGCAACATCCCCAGGCTGTAGATGTCCGAGCGCGCGTCGGTCTCCAGGCCCTTGACCTGCTCGGGCGACATGTACTCGATGGTGCCGATGACGTTGCCCTGCCGGGTCATGCGGGCCGTGCCGAGGATGCGCGCGATGCCGAAGTCGAGCACCTTGAGGTTGCCGCGCTCGGTGAGCATCATGTTGGCCGGCTTGATGTCGCGGTGGATGATGCCGTACTCGTGCGCGTGCTGGATGCCGTCGAGCACCTGGCAGAAGAGCGGGACGGCCTGCTCGACCGGGAGCGCGCCGCGCTGCTGGATGACCTGGTCGAGCGTGGCCCCGCGGACGAACTCCAGCACCATGAAAAAGTTCTCGCCCTGCCGCATGAAGCTGTAGAGCGTGGCGATGTTCGGGTGGTTGAGCTTGGCGAGCGTGACGGCCTCGGAGCGGAAGCGCTCGACGACCTGCGGCTGGCTGGCGAGTTCGGCGCGCAGGACTTTGATCGCCACCTCGCGCTCGATCATCATGTCGATGCCGCGGTAGACCGCGCCCATCCCGCCCTCGCCGAGCTTCTGCTCGATCTTATAATTACCGACGATTTGTCCGATCATCTGACAGCCTCCACCTCGCGCGTCGTGCGCAATTTCTCGGCCTCGCGGCCCGCCCCCGCCGTGGCGACGCCGACCAGGCCCACCGTGATGTTGTCGTGTCCGCCGCGCTCCTTGGCGAGCGCGATCAGTTGCTCGCACGCCGCGTGCACGTCCCCGGCGCTTTGGACGAGCCGCCCGATCTCCTCGTCCTGGACGAGGTCGTGCAGGCCGTCCGAGCAGAGCAGGAAGAAGTCGCCCGCGCGCACTTCGAGCGGCTTGACGACGGAGACCTCGACCTCGGGCGTCGTGCCCAGGGCGCGGAGGATGACGTTCTTGTCCTCGTGCGTGCGCGCCTCCTCCTTCGTGATGAGGCCGTGGCGCACCAGCTCCATGACGTGCGAGTGATCCTCGGAGAGCTGGTAGGCTCCGCCGTCGCGCAGCAGGTAGAGGCGGCTGTCGCCGACGTGGGCGGCGAAGGCCGACGCGCCGCGCAGCGCCAGCGCCGTGCAGGTCGTGCCCATCCCGCGCTTGTTCTCGTCCGCCTGGGAGGCGTCGAAGATGCCCCGGTTGGCCTCCTCGACCGCCGCGGCGAGCGCGGCCGGCGCGTCGTCGCCCGCCGCCTCGTAGTAGAGGCGGCTGACCAACTCGACGGCCATCTGGCTGGCGACCTCGCCGGCCGAGTGGCCGCCCATGCCGTCGGCGACGACCATCAGCGCGCCCTTCGTCCGGAGCAGCGCCGGGTCGCTCGGGCGGACGAAGCGGCCCGAGTCCTCGTTGACCTCGCGGACGCAGCCCTTGTCGGTGCGGACGCTGGCGGCGATCTCGAAATCAGGCCCGCCGCCCGCCGCCTCGAACGTCCTCGTTCGTTTCACCATGCTTGCCCCTTCGGGTATGAAAACTTTTATTAAGTTTCGAGTTGCGGGTTTCGAGTTTCGAGTTAAAGACAAAGCGGTTTCTAACCCGAAACCCGCAACTCGAAACTTAATTAATCAACGCCCGCGGCTCACTTCTTCATCGTGAAGGTGTAGGACTTCTTCTCGGTGACGGTGAAGTCCACAGGCTCGTCCGTGTAGCCCTCGCGCCTGAGGGTCAGGCGGACGCGCTCGCCGACGCGGGCCTTGAGCGGGTACGGCGTCGTCCCCAGCTTCTGGCCTTCGCGGAAGACTTCGGCGCGGCCGTCGAAGACCTGTATCTCGATGGTGCGCTCGGCCGCGTCGG
>JALZHT010000894.1 GCA_030860645.1 Acidobacteriota bacterium | reverse complement strand
ACCTGGTAGACGTAGACGAAGAACTCGCCGTCGCGCAGCGTCACGGGCACGGTCGGGAACTGCGGCCCGCCGAGGTGGCTGGGCCTGGTCGGCTGCGACTCGACGGCAAGCCCCTGCGCCATCGTTCGCTGCTCGTCGGGCGTTGCCGGCCCGGTCGGCCGCGGCCCGCCGAAGTCGGGCGGCCCGGTCGGCTGCGGCTCGATGAGCACGGGGTTGTCGCCGGGGACGCTGCCCCTGACCCGCTCGGCCAGGCTCACGCCGACCAGGTCGGCCCCGCCCGTGCGCGCCGTCACCTTGACGGCCACCTCGAAGACCTCGCCGGGCCGCACCCAAAGCGGGGCGAGTCGCTCGACCTCGACGCCCTGGCCCGCGCCGGCCTGGCGTCGCCGGTTCATCCAGCGGTCGCAGGGCGTGGGCGGCGTCGGGGCCGGCGGGGCCTCACGCAGCTTGAAGCTGAAGCCCTCGCGGACGCGGTTGAAGTCGCAAATCTGCTCGCAGGCCGACCCCTTCATGGCCGGGACAGGCTCCTGCGGGCACTCCTGGTAGGAGATGCAGAGGCGGAAATCCCGCGCCCCGGTCAGGTCGGGCGGGACGGCGGGCCTGAGGCCGGCGAGGAGGTCGGCGATTTTCACCTTCGTCTCGGCGGCGACGATGATCTCGCGCCCGTGCGCGTCTATCGCCACGCCCGGCTTCACGACGAGAGGCTGCGGCGCAGGGCCGCCGCCGGAAACGTCCAACCCGCAGACGACGCCGCTGCCGAACAGGAGGCGGTTGATGAGCCACCGCTTGCTGTTAAAGTAAGCCTGCTCCTGCGCGAAGTCGCGGGCCGTCATCAGCTTGCCGTAGAAGTAGCGGTTGCGGTCGAAAGCCTTGAGCTCGAACGCGCCGTTCGTGGTTTCGGTGGTAGTCATGGTGGCCTCCGTTCAATAAAAGCGCGCCGCCCCCGTCACGCGAGCGTCGTATCCACGCCCAGGCGCGAGTGTGGCCCGATCTGCCCCGCATCCTCCGCGTCGGCGAGCACGGTGTCTCGCGGCATGGCCGCGCCCGTGTCGAGGCGCAGGTCAGGCTCGGAGAGGTACGTGTTGACGCCGAGGTACGTGTGCATGTCGAGATACGTCCAGGGCTGCAAGGCGAGCAGCCCCGCGCAGGTGTGGGCGGGCTTCTCCGCGTCGAGCAGGCGCGCGACGGCCCGCCGCTCCTCGTCCGTCCTCACGGCGCACGGCTTCAGGAGCACGCAGAAGCAGTAGGGGTCGGCCTCGAACAGCCGGCCGAAGAGCTTCGCCACTTCGGCGTCCATCCCCTCACACTCCAACTGGAACTTCTCGACGACGAGTGGCCGCTCGCCCGTGAAGATTTCGATGTACTCTTCGATCCCCTCGCGCGTGCCGCGCTTCCTGTAGAGTTCCGGCGCGCGCCGGACGAGCTTGCGCAGCCGCTCGGCGTCCCAGTCGCGGTCGACGGCGACGGCGAGCCACGTGGCGACCCAGCGCAGGAACTCGTCGCCCGCGCGCGCGGCCTCCGGGTCGAAGAGCCGCGCGACGGTCGCCAGCCGCCGCTCCATCTGGCCGAAGAAGGTCTCGAAGACGGAGAGGAAGCGTTCGAGGAAGTCGCGGCTGCGCGCGTCCTCCTGGTAGACCGCCGGCAGGTAGCGCAGGTACGAGGCGCGCGGGAACTCGACGCGCACGCTCCGGAGCGTCGGCGTCGAGGTCTCGCTGCCGATCAGCTCGATCCTCAGCCAGAGGTAGCGCCCCTCGCCGCCGACGAGCGCGTCCGTCGCGTTCACCACGGGCTGCGACCACCCGTAGGCGGCGTTCTTCTCCGAGAGCGGGCGGGCCTCGTCGAGCAGCCTCGCGTCGGTATCCCGCTTCTGCTCGTCCACCACGTAGGAGACGCGCACCTGCGTGTTCGGCGGGATGTCGGCGTCGAGGGCGAACTTGTGCCAGCGCGTGCGCGGCGCGGCGCTGTCGAACCGGCGCGAGAAGTACGTCCCGGCAACGAGCGAGGTGCCTTCGAGCCGCACGTGCCTCCGGGTCGGCCTGAGCACGATGATCCTGGAGCGCGCGGCCGGGCGGCCCGCCGGCCCCTCCCGGTCGAAGACGTAGACGCGGTTCTCCGG
>JALZHT010000222.1 GCA_030860645.1 Acidobacteriota bacterium | reverse complement strand
GGCGCGCCGCGTCGCCGACTTTAATCAGCGCGAAGGGCTTGTCCGAGACCTTCGACTTGAGCGCCAGTTCGTTTTTGTTCGACGGCCTTTCGCACAACTCTATCGCGCCCGTCGAGTCCGCGTTGAAGGCCCGGCGCAGCACGTCGCCGGGCGCGACGGCGGCGAACATCTCCTCGTCCAAATTGAGCCGCCCGCCGTCCTCTTCTTCAAAGATGTAAGGCGGCCGCGCGCGCAGCTCGTCCCACAACTCGTCCTTCGCCTGCCGCCAGACCTCGGCCGCGACATCCCCGCCGGCGATGCGCTCAAGCTCGCGGAAGAAGAGTTTGAGGTCGGCGTCTTCCGTGTTGACCGAGTTGACGAAGACGACGAGCAGCGGCTCGTGGTAGAGCCGCGGGTCCACCGCCCGCACGCGCTCGGCGGCCTGCTTGACGTAGGCGAGCAGGAGCAGGGATTTCAAAACGATCTTCTGCTTCTCCGCGCCCGTGAAGTCTTCCGCGTCGCGGAAGGCGCGAATCTCCTGCCTGAGCAGCGCGATGTGCTTGCCGAAGCCGCTGCGGACGAACTCGGAGAGGTTGAAGTTCGAGGCGGTGGCGGCGAGGTCGCGCGGGTCTGTGAAGGTGGCGGAGAAGTTGAAGAGGAAGCCGCGGCGCGAGAGGATCGAGTAGATGTGTTGCCGCTTGGAGTCCTCCTTGTCGCCCTTGTGCGCCTCGTCGAGCAGGACGTACCAGCCGCCGCCCGCCTCGTAGTTGCGGAAATCAACGATGCGCTCCTTCTGCTCGTCGCTCAGGTTGTCGGAGCGGTAGGTGAAGACGGTCAGCTCGCCGTCGGCGAAGAGGTTGGGCGTGTCGCGCTTGGCGGCCGCGTAGGTGCGCAAACTTCGGAGGCGGATGTAGAGCGCGCCCCGGTGCGCGGCGTTGAACTCTTCGACGTGGGCGGCGAACTGCTGCAACAACTCGTCGCGGTGCGCCAGCACGAGGATGTCGCGCGGCGGGATTTCGCCGCGGCGGACGAGGGCGTCGAGCATCTCGATGAGCTTGACGAGGACGAGCGTCTTGCCACTCCCCGTCGCCATCCAGAAGCTCATGCGGTTGACGAAGTGCGCGAAGGAGAGGCGGTCGGGTTCTCCGGCGCGGAAGCCCTCCGACAGGGTTTCCTCGTCGTAGAACTCGGGGAGCAGGCGCGCGACGCCCTTCGCGTTGGCGGCGAGTGGCAGGGCGAGCGGGCGCGCGTCGAGGCCGTTGTCTTCGTACCAGCGGAGGAACCTCTGCTTGCGCCCGAGGTCGGCGTCCGCCGCCTCGCCGCCACGGTAGTCGGCGCAGTCCTCGTAGTACTTCCAGAGGGCGACGGACGCTCGGCGCAGCGCCCGCTGCTGGTACTCCCAGAGACGCTTGCCCGCCGAGAACGACTCGAAGTCGAAAGTCGTCCACGCCCCGGGCAGGTCGCCGCGCGCCGCGTCGTCGGCCATGCTTTGCAGGTAAATTTTCATCGCCACCAGATGAGCGGCTTGACGGCGCGGAAGTCGAGGTCGTCGAGGTTGAGCTTCTCGCCGTCGGCGAACTCGACCTCGCCGGGCGCGAGGCGTTTGATGCGCTTGCCGAAGAGGTTCGAGAGCGTTTCGGCGGCGTCCACGTCCGGGTAGAGCCTGGCGAAATCGACTTTGACGCGCTCGCGCCCCGCGGCGACTTCGACGGCGTCGAGCAGCTTGGCGTCGCGCAGGAAGACGTAGGAGTGGAACGGGTCTTCGAAAGGGTTGTCGAAGAAGGTCGAGTCCTCGTACTTCGCGCGCTGCAAGGTCTCCTCGTACTGTTCGAGTTCGTAGTACTTGAAGAAGCCGCCGCCCTGCCACTTTACGTCTTTGGAGATGCCGGAAGGCTCGTGGCTCCCGAGGCCGGCTAAAACCTCTTTCATGCGGACTAAGACGCCCGAAGTCCGGCCGTCGTCTTGTCGGAAAGCGTAGAAGTGTTCCGCCGTCTCGACACCCACCCACTTCCTTCCGAGTTTATGCGCCACCGCGGCCGTCGTCCCCGAACCGAGGAAGAAGTCTAAAACCAGATGCCCTGCTTCCGAAGTCGTTTCGATGACGCGCGCCAGGAGTTTTTCAGAATTTTCCGTCTGAAACCCCCAGTCGAAGGAGTAGCCGTAGATGTCCGTCCAGTTTGTGTCCAACGTCTTTTGCTCGGAAGGCGCGACGAAGTATTCGGGTAAAATCTGGTCTGCGCCGCAAGCCGGGCAGCCTTCCCACGCCCCCTCGTAATGTTCGTACTTACAATTTTTGCACTTCAGCCTGACCTCCCCGCGCTCTATCTTCTCTTCGATTTTCTTTTGCGAAAATTTGAAGTGTTTGCCCTCGGGGGGGTGGAAAGTTTTCCCGAAAATATTTCTTTCGGGCGGGCGCCGGATGCCGGACGAATCATCCATCCTCCTCCAGAAACCTTTCCGGGAATGCTCTTCAAAAATATTCAGGTACTTGGCCTCCGGCATGAAGTAGACGTAAATGTTGTCGAGGGCGTCGGGCATCGGCAGGTCGCCCTGCCCCGTAATGTTTTTCTTGACCCGCCTCACCGAAAGCTGATTGACGAAATTCTCCCTTTCAAAAACGTCGTTCATTAAAAGCCTGACCAGCATGTTCCCGTTGTAGTCGCAGCGGACAAAGATGCTCCCGTCTTTGGACAGTAATTCTTTCGAGGCATTCAACCGGTTCTCAAGCAGAGTCAGCCACGTCGAGTCCTTGTACTTCACCGAGTAAAAATAGTCGGCGTCCTGTTCCTTATTGAACGGCGGGTCGATGTAGATGCACTTCACGCGCCCGCGGAACTTCGGCAGGATGGTGTTGAGCGCCTGGTAGTTCTCGCTCTTGATGAGCCAGCCGTCGAGCGCGGCGTCGAGGTCGTCGAAGAGGGCGAGAACCTCCGGCTCAAGCTCCTTGAAGTGGCGCGTGTCGACGGGCAGGAAGCGGTAGCGCGCGTCGAGGTGCGCGCCCGTCAAGTCCTCCTTCCAGGCGTCCGCCGCCTCGAACCCCGCGCCCACGATGTTCAGCTCGCGCCACTCCGCGACCTGCCCCTCCATCCCGCCGTGCGCCAGCAGTCGCCGCGCCAAAGCCCCGTCGCGCTCCGCGATCCTGTCCAGGGTGATGACGTAGTTGCTGCGCCGCACGAACTTCGGCTTGTTCCAAATCTTCACCAGCTCGTTCTCGAACTGCGCGATGAAGTCCACGATCTTGAGCGCGACGCGCTGCAAGGCTTGCAGCTCGCCGACGCGCCGCTCCGTCCAGACGTTCTCCCCGCGGAAGACGTACTGGTAGAGCCACAGGCGGAACTGCTCTTCGAGGAACTGCCGGGCGTCGCGGTTGATGAAGTAGTCCACCTCGCTCTGCCGCTCGAACAGCCGGAACGCGCGCTCAAGCTCGTCGGCTCCCGCCCTCACCTTCGCCTCTTGCCTGATCTGCCTGACGATCTCTTCCGTCTTCGTCTTGCGCCCCTTCTCCGAGTAGCCGACCGCGAAGGCGAGCGCGCCGTCTGCTTCGCGCCGCCCCTTAAACGCGTAAACCAGCTCGCGCTTCTCGTTATTCTTCTTGTTCTGCAAGGTCGAGGCGTCGAAGTGGAAACGCGGCCCGCCCTCCGCTTCCGGCTCGACCGTGAGGCTGCGGAAGAGGCGGTCGGTCTTGACGTAGTAGAGCATGTGCGTCTTCCAGAAAAGCATCACGTCGCGGTCGTTCGTGTAGACGCGCTCGTAAACATTCTGGTGCAGCGGCGTGTGCCGGAAGTAGATCGAGCCGGACTCGCTGAAGTAGCGTTGGAAGAAGGTGTAGAGCTTGTCGAACAACTCGCCTTTGAAGTCGGGGAAGGCGGCCAGCTCCGCCGCGACCGTCTCCTTCAACTTCGGGAAGACGCCCTCGGCGAAGTAGCGCGACTTGATCCGCATCAGGTTGATGTAGCCGGACTCGCCCTCGACCTTCGCGCCGACGAACACGTCGCGCAGCGCGTCGTAGAACTTCTCCTCCAGCACATCGGCCTTCGTTTTCCGAACCAGCGTGGACATTCACTCTTCCTCCGGGGCGGACGGCGCGGGCGGGCGGCGCCGTGGCGTGTCGAAAGGCGCACCATCTTAACCCACCCGCCCGGGATACGTTGAATCGCCCCCGCCGCCCGCTCAGTGCTCGCGCGCCGCGCCGGCCGGCACGTCGCCCTGGTAGAGTTCCGCGCCGGCGGCGACGAATTCGGTGGCCTTCTCTTTCATCCCCGCTTCGAGGGCGGCCTGCTCGTCGAGACCTTTGCGGGCGGCGTAGTCGCGCACGTCCTGGGTGATCTTCATCGAGCAGAAGTGGGGGCCGCACATCGAGCAGAAGTGGGCGAGCTTGGCGCCCTCCTGCGGGAGCGTCTCGTCGTGATACTCGCGCGCCACCTCGGGGTCGAGCGAGAGGTTGAACTGATCCTCCCAGCGGAACTCGAAGCGCGCCTTCGAGAGCGCGTTGTCGCGCTCCTGCGCGCCGGGGTGGCCCTTGGCGAGGTCGGCGGCGTGGGCCGCGACCTTGTAGGCCATGACGCCGTCCTTCACGTCCTGGCGGTTCGGCAGGCCGAGGTGCTCTTTGGGCGTGACGTAGCAGAGCATGGCCGTGCCGAACCAGCCGATCATCGCCGCGCCGATGGCCGACGTGATGTGGTCGTAGCCGGGCGCGATGTCGGTCGTCAGCGGCCCCAGCGTGTAGAAGGGCGCCTCGCGGCAAGTCGAGAGCTGCCTGTCCATGTTCTCCTTGATGAGGTGCATCGGCACGTGGCCCGGCCCCTCGATCATCACCTGGCAGTCCAGCTCCCACGCGATGCGGGTCAGCTCGCCGAGCGTTTCGAGTTCGGCGAACTGCGCCTCGTCGTTGGCGTCGGCGATGCTTCCGGGCCGCAGGCCGTCGCCCAGAGAGAAGGACACGTCGTAGGCGCGCATGATCTCGCAGATGTCGCGGAACCGCGTGTAGAGGAAACTCTCCTCGTGGCGGGCGAGGCACCACTTCGCCATGATCGAGCCGCCGCGCGAGACGATGCCGGTGGTGCGCCGCGCCGTCAGGGGGATGTAGGGCAGGCGCACGCCGGCGTGGATCGTGAAGTAGTCAACGCCCTGCTCGGCCTGCTCGACGAGCGTGTCGCGGAAGACCTCCCAGGTGAGTTCTTCCGCCTTGCCGCCCACCTTCTCCAGCGCCTGGTAGATGGGGACGGTGCCGACGGGCACGGGCGAGTTGCGCAGAATCCACTCGCGCGTCGTGTGGATGTTCTTCCCCGTCGACAAGTCCATCACGGTGTCCGCGCCCCAGCGCGTCGCCCAGCGCATCTTCTCGACCTCCTCCTCAATCGAGGAGGCGACGGCCGAGTTGCCGATGTTGGCGTTGACCTTGACGAGGAAGTTGCGGCCGATGACCATCGGCTCGGCCTCGGGGTGGTTGACGTTCGAGGGGATGATGGCGCGGCCCCGCGCGACCTCGTCGCGGACGAACTCCGGGGTGACGAACTCGGGGATGGCCGCGCCGAAGGATTGGCCGCGGTGTTGATGAAGGAGCGAACTGCGGTCGCCGCTGGCGCGCAGCGCCTCTCCGCGCCCCACGTTCTCGCGCAGGGCGACGAACTCCATCTCGGGCGTGACGACGCCGCGCCGCGCGTAGTGCATCTGCGTCACGCACGCGCCGGGCCGTGCGCGCAAGGGG
>JALZHT010000221.1 GCA_030860645.1 Acidobacteriota bacterium | reverse complement strand
ACGCCGAGGTCTTCGAGCGGCGCGAGCGCCTGCCGCAGCACCGCGGCCGCCTCGGGCGGGCCGAAGACGGTCGCGCCGCGGATGCGCCCCGTCCCCGAGTCGACGTTGAGGTAGCCGTTGAACTTCGCGTAGGCCGGCTTCGGGTTCTCGAACGTGCCGAAGTGCTCGCGGACGTAAGCCTTCGAGCCGAGCAAGCCCTGCTCCTCGCCGCTCCAGAGGGCGACGCGGATCGTGCGGCGGGGTCTGACCCCGACGGCTTTCAGGATGCGCGCGGCCTCCATCATGATGGCGCAGCCGACGGCGTTGTCGGTCGCGCCCGTCGCGGCGTGCCACGAATCCAGATGGCTGCCGAGCATGACGACCTCTTCTTTGCGCTCGTGGCCGGGGATTTCCGCGAAGACGTTGAAGGCCGTCCGGCCCTCGGGGTAGGTGCGGTTGACGATGTCGAACTCCAATTCGACGTTCGTGCCGTCGGCGAGCAGGCGCGAGACGCGGCCGTAGTCCTCGTTGCGGCAGACGGCCGTCGGCACGGCCTTCGACACGTCGTAGGTGCGGTTCGAGAAGGCGCGAATCTGCCCGTGCTCGCGCCCGGCGTCGTTGACGCGGACGAGCGCGCCGCCCGCGACGAGGAACTTATCAACCTCCTCGCTGACCTGCTGCGCGGTCAGTCGCGGCGGCGACCCCGGCGGGCCGGGCGTCGGCGTCGGCGAGGGGGTGAAGGCCGGCGCGGGGTTGTCGGGGTCGTAGACGTTGCGCGCCTCCTGCTCGTCGCGCCGCCGGGGCGCGGGGTTGAAGCTGACGTAGACCTTCTGGTGTCGGCCGACGAGGACGACGCGGCCGCGGACGCGCGCGGCGAAGCCGGCGAGGTATGCGTCGAGTTGCTCTTTGGTCGGCCGCTCGGGCGGGACGAGTTGCACGGCCTGACCGGCGGCGGGGCCGTTCGTCGAAGGCGTCCACGCCAGCGCCTCGCAGACGAGGTGGTCTTTAACCGGCGCGGTCAGGTGCGCCGACAGGCGCTCGTTCTGCCAACCGGCCCGCCCGAAGTCCCACGGCTCCAGCCGCGCGTTCTTCAGCCCCCAAGACTCCATCTGCTTGGCGGCCCACTCGGCGGCGGCCTTGAAGTTGGGCGACCCGGTCAGGCGCGGCCCGTACCGATCCGTGAGGTGGTGGACGGTGCGCATGACCTGCGAGTTCTCGGTGCCCTCGCGGCGAATCTTCCAGTAGACCTCGGCGTTGATGCGCTCCTGCCGCGCGGCCTCCTGCCGCCCGCCCGCGCCGAGCGGGTCGAGCAGGCAGGCGAGCGCCACAAGCAGCGCCAGCTTCCTCGTCATACGGCGGCTCCCTCCGTGTCCGGGGTGAAAACTTCCAAGGGGAAAACTCGTGAGTGGATTTTTATGCACAAACGCGGACGCGTCAAATGGGCCGCCGACGAAAGCCGTTCCGCGGGGGCGCGTTTTGAGGTATAACGAAAAAACTATGAGAAGAAAATTCCACACGCTCGCCCTCGTCCTGCTTCTCGCCGCCGCGGCCTCGGCGCGGCAGGACGCGCCGCCGATCCGCAACTTCCTGCGCGTCAGCGAGGAGTTCTGCACCGGCGGACAGCCCCGCCTCGAACACCTCGCCGAACTCAAGCGGCAGGGCGTCAAGGCCGTCATCAACCTGCGCCGGCCGAGCGAGCACCGCGCCGGGGAGGAGGAGGCCGAGGCCAAAAGGCTCGGCCTGCGCTACTTCAACATCCCCGTCGCCTTCGCCGAGCCGAAGGACGAGCAGGCCGACGAGTTCCTCAAGCTCACGGACGACCCCGCCAACCGCCCGGCCTTCATCCACTGCACGGCCGCCATCCGCGCCGGCGCGTTCTGGATGATCCGCCGCGTCCTGCGCGACGGCTGGACGGTCGAGCGCGCCGAGGAGGAGGCCGCCCGCGTCGGCCTGCGCGAAAGCCCGCACCTCAACGAGTGGGCGCGCGCCTACATCGAGAAGCGGCGCCAGAAATAATTTTGAAACGTCCGTCGGGCCGCCCCCGTCTTCCACTTCACGGGTTCAAAAAGAAGTGGAGTAAAGTCGCCTATGAAATCCCTCCGCGTCGCTCTGACAACCGCGCTGCTGCTCTCGCCTCTGACGCTCGCCGCCGGGCAGTCGCCGCCGCTGCTGAAGAAGGTCAAGAAGGAAGAGTTAATCTCGCGGCTGGAACGAGCCGTCCCGCGGTTGATGGCCGGCGCGGACGTGCCGGGGCTGTCAATCGCGCTCGTGCGGGGCGGGGAACTCGCCTGGCACCGCGGCTTCGGCGTGCGCAGCGCCGCGCTCAAAGACGCCGTGCGCGACGACACCGTCTTCGAGGCCGCCTCGCTCAGCAAGCCCGTCTTCGCCTACGCCGTCCTCAAGCTGGTGGACGCGGGTAAGCTCGACCTCGACGCGCCGCTCAACAAGTACCTGCCGGGCAACTACGACGTGGGCGAGGACGCGCGGCTCGGCCGGGTCACGGCCCGCCGCGTGCTCTCGCACACCGCGGGCTTCCCGAACTGGCGGCCGCGCGGCGAGGCGGGTTTGAAGATTCACTTCACGCCCGGCGAGCGTTTCAGCTACTCGGGCGAGGGGTTCGTCTACCTCGCCGAAGCGGTCGAGCGGCTGACCGGCGAGCAGTTCGAAGCCTTCATGCGGCGGACGGTCTTCGACCCTTTGGGGATGACCAACAGCAGCTACGTCTGGCGCGACGACTACGAGGCGCGGAAGATTTTCCGGCACAACGCGGTCGGCAAGCCCGCGGGGCAGAACAAAATTCCGGAGGCCAACGCCGCCGCCAGCCTCCACACCACCGCGCGCGACTTCGGCCTCTTCCTCGCGGCCGTCCTCCGTGGGAAGGGGCTGAAGAAGGAGACGGCCCGGCTCTTCTGGACGCCGCAGGTGAGGGTCGGCGAGAGCACCAACGCGACGAGCGCGCCGCCGCGGCAACTCTCGGCGGGGGTCGCCTGGGGCCTCGGCTGGGGCCTCCAGACCACGGGCGAAGGCGTCTCGATCTGGCACTGGGGCGACAACGGCAACAGCAAGGCTTACGTCGTCGCCTACCCGAAGGAGAAGCTCGGCGTCGTCTTCTTCACCAACAGCGCCAACGGCCTCTCCATCGCCCGCGAGGTCGTCGCCGAGGCGGTCGGCGGCTCGCAGCCCGCGCTCGCCTGGCTCGCCTACGAGTCTTACAAGTCGCCGGCCCGCACGCTCCTCAGAGACATCGTCGCGCGGGGCGCGGGGCCGGCCCTCAGTGAGTACCGCGAATGGCGGAAGGGGCGCGCGCCCGCGGAGGTCGTGAGCGAGGCGCAGGTGAACCGCATCGGCTACGACCTGCTCTCACTGAAGCGGGTGGCCGACGCCATCGAGGTCTTCAAGCTCAACGCCGAGGACTACCCGCAGTCCTTCAACACCTACGACAGCCTCGGCGAAGCCTACATGGAGAGCGGCGACCGCGAGCAGGCCATCAAGAACTACCAGAAGTCCGTCGAGCTGAACCCCGACAACAAGAACGGCGTCGAGATGCTGAAGAAACTCCGCGGGAACTAAAAAGAGGCCGGATGCTAAATGCCGGATGCCGGTTAAGAGCGCGTGGCTTTAACCGGCATCCGGCATTTAGCATCCGGCCTCTGTCGTTCTACTTCTTCTGCCTCACGTCGTAGGCGTAAATCGTGTCCTGGTCGCGGAGGTAGAGGCGGCCGCCGGCGACGACCGGGTGCGCCCAGGTCGGCAGGTTGTCCTGCGGGATGCGGAAGCGGCCCTTCTCGCGGTAGCCGGCCGGGGTCGCCTCGACGAGGCCGACCACGCCGTTCTCGCTGAAGGCGTAGAGGTGCCCGTCGGCGTAGACGAGCGAGCCTTTGCCGACGCTGCGATCCTTCCACGCCACCTCGCCCGTGTCGAAGCGCATGGCCGTGAGGATGCCGCCCGAAAACCCGTAGAGGTGCTCGCCGACGAGGATGGAGCTGCTGTGGTGGTTGCGCATCTCCTTCGTGAAGTAGACCTCCTGCGCCTTGCCGTCGGGCCTGAGTTCGACGACGCCGCCGCCCGTCCCGTAGTCCGAAGAAATCCACACGCGGTTGCCGCGCGCCACGGGCGTCGCCGCGTTGGCGACATCGTTGGCCGCCTTCGGGTAGTCCCACAGGAGCTTCCCGGTCTCCAGGTCGAGGCCGAGGCCCCGCGTGTGCGTGAAGAAGACGACCTGCGTCTTACCCCCGACAGTCACGGGGATGGCCGACGAGTAGCCGGCGCGGTCGCTCTGGCTCTTCCAGATCAGAGCGCCGTCCTTCTTGTTGAGCGCGACGACGGAGGCGCCGGGGCCTCCGGGGTTGACGAGCAGCTTCTCGCCGATGACGAGCGGCGACTCGCTGATGCCCCAGGTGATGTTCGAGCCGCCGAACTTCTGGAGCACGTTCATTGACCAGAGGAGCTTCCCCGTCTTCGCGTCGACGGCCGAGAGGTCGCCGGCCCCGCCGAGCGAGTAGACGCGGTCGCCGTCCACGGTGGGCGTGCCGCGCGGGCCGTCGCCGCGGTCGTTGCGGAAGGCGTTGCCGTGCGCCGTGGCCCAGACCTCCTTGCCCGTCGCCGCGTCGAAGGCGATGACGTATTCCTTGTCGCCGCGCAGGCCCATCGTGTAGAGGCGGCCCTTCGAGACGGCGACCGACGAGTAGCCCGTCCCCGCCCCCGCGGCCTTCCAGGCGAGCGGCGGCCCGGCCTCCGGCCACTGCTTCAAAAGCCCCGTCTCCTGCGAGACGCCGTCGCGGTTCGGCCCGCGCCACTGCGGCCACTCGCCGACGGCTTGCGCCGACGCGACCGTTGACAGAATAGACAGCACCGCGATCCGGACGATCACGGGCGCGACGCGTAAGCTTCTCACCTTGACGCCTCCTTCTCCGATAAAAACGACTTGATGGACTTTCATCCAACTGAGCGCGGCGGAACGATTCAAGGGTGGAATCCGACCGCGCCGTGCGTGAACTTGTAGGGCACGGATTATAACGGCGCGCCCGTGAGGGCGATGTAAAATCTTGTAAAGAACGAACGGGCGGAAGCCCGGCGGCGAGGCGGGGCGGGGAAGGGACGCGGGACGATGAGCTGAAATCAATTCGTCTTTCAGCTCATCGTCCCGCGTCCCGCGTTCATCGTTTCTCCCGCCCGCCCTCAAGGCCGGGCTTCCGCCCGTTCACTCCCGGCCGTCGAGTGAGTGCGCGAAGAGGCGTTCGTCTTTCGAGACGTAGAGCAGGCCCGTTGACTCGTCGCTGATGAAGCGCTCGTCCGGGTCGCCCAGGCGAACCGCGCGGCCCGTCTCGCCGCTGTTGAGGTTGACGCCGGCGAGGCCGCGGCCCGCGCCCCGCAAGTCCGTGTAGAAGTACATCCACTGGCCGCGCAGCGCCGCGAGGCGGCGCCGCCGCCAGAGGAAGCGCGAGAGGCGTTCGAGCTGGCTCGCCGGGTCGAGCCGGTCGAGCAGGCGCTCCTCGACATCCACGTTGACCGAAGGGCGCGGCACCTCAATGTTGCGCGGCACGCTGATGTTGCGGGACGCCGCCGCCGCCTGCCGCGCGCGCGCGAGGATGCCGAAGGAGGCGAAGCGCTCGGTGGCGCGGTCGCGCGCGTAGTTCGAGGCGAGGCTCGTCAGGTCGGGCATCGTCGCGTGCGCCGCGAGGCCCGACCAGCGGAGCGAGCCGACCGTGCTGAGG
>JALZHT010000220.1:1560-5703 GCA_030860645.1 Acidobacteriota bacterium | reverse complement strand
TGACGGGGTCCGTGTTGGGCATCGCGCAGACGGAGGTGAAGCCGCCCGCGACGGCCGCCGCACCGCCCGTGGCAATCGTCTCCTTGTACTCCTGCCCCGGCTCGCGCAGGTGCGTGTGCAGGTCTATGAAGCCGGGCGCGACGACGAGGCCGGTGGCGTCGAAGACCTCGGCGCCCTCGGGCCGCGACTCGCCGCGGCCGAGCAGGGCGGCGACGCGCCCGTCCTCGATGAGCAAATCCCTGCCGCCGTTGACGCCCTGCGTCGGGTCGATACAGTAGCCGTTCGCTATCAGCAGTCTCATCCGTTCGAGTTATTGTGACGTGTCGGAGTGGCCGGCCGTGACGGCGGCCCTGAGCGGTTCCGGCTCGGGCTCGGCCCTGGTTTGAGAAGGAGGGGCGGTGTTGACGTTCGTGGTGCCGGCCCCGCCGCCGAGCAGGTAGAGGACGGCCATGCGGACGGCGAGGCCGTTGGCGACCTGGTCGAGGATGAGCGAGCGCGCGCCGTCGGCCACGTCCGAGGCGATCTCGATGCCGCGGTTCATCGGGCCGGGGTGCATGACGATGGCGTCGGGCGCGGCCAGTTCCAGCCGCTTCAGGTTGAGGCCGTAGTGCACGGCGTACTCGCGCAGGCTGGGCAGGAACGCCTTGTCCTGCCGCTCGCGCTGGATGCGCAAGACCATCACCACGTCCGCGCCCTCGATGGCGGCCTCGACCCGCCGCTCGACGCGCAGGCTGCCGCCCTCGACGAGCGAGGCGAACTCGGGCGGCGCGAGCGTGCCCGGCCCGGCGAGCGAAACGTGAGCGCCGAGCTTCGTCAAGAGGTGCGCGTTCGAGCGCGCCACGCGCGAGTGGAGGAGGTCGCCGAGGATGGCGACTTTCAACCCTTCAAGTTTACCTTTGCGCTGGCGGATGGTGAGCGCGTCGAGGAGCGCCTGCGTCGGGTGCTCGTGCGCGCCGTCGCCGGCGTTGACGACCGAGGCGCGGCAGACGCGCGCGAGCTGGTGCGGCGCGCCGGCCGAGGGGTGGCGGATGACGATGAGGTCGGGGGCCATCGCTTCGAGGTTGCGCGCCGTGTCGAGCAGCGTCTCGCCCTTCGTCACCGAGGAGGACGAGGCGCTGATGTTGATAACGTCGGCCGAGAGGCGCTTGCCGGCGATTTCGAAGGAGGTGCGGGTGCGGGTCGAGGGCTCGAAGAAGAGGTTGATGATGGTGCGGCCGCGCAGGGCCGGCACCTTCTTGATCTCGCGCTCGGAGATTTCTCGGAACGTCTCGGCCGTGTCGAGGACGTGCGTAATCTCCTCGGCCGCGAGGCCGCGGATGCCGAGCAAGTGTCTCTGCGTCAGTCCCATAATTAGAGGCTGGGGGCCGGGGGCCGGAGGCCCGTTAGGAGAGCATAAGGCTGTTTGAGAGAAGATGTTTTTACCAGCCCCAGCCTCAAGTCTCTAGCCTCTCGCCTTCGCCCGGATACGAAAATGGCGGCCAACCGTGGCCGCCTCACTCACCCCTCTGTCCCCGGCGCTCGCTCGACGATGGCGACCGCCTCCTCGCCGTCGATGTCCTGGAGCATCACCTTGATGATCTCGCTCTTCTTCGTCGGCACGAACTTCCCGACGAAGTCGGCCTGGATGGGCAGCTCGCGGTGCTCCTTGCCGCGGTCGATGAGGACGGCGAGTTGGACGCGGCGCGGCCGCCCGAAGTCTATGAGTTGGTCGAGCGCGGCGCGGATCGTGCGCCCCGTGTAGAGCACGTCGTCGATGAGCAAGACGTTGCGGCCCTCGACATCTATAGGCAGGTCGGTGCGGTTGACGATGGGGTTGGCCCCGACGGTTGAGAGGTCGTCGCGGTAGAGCGTGATGTCGACGACGCCGACCGGCGGGCGCTCGCCTTCGAGGTCGGCGATCTTGTCGGCCAGGCGGTTGGCGAGCGGCACGCCCCGCCGCTGGATGCCCACGAGGTACAGGTGCCCCGCCCCGTGATTCTCTTCCACGATCTCGGACGCGAGCCGCGCCAGCGCGCGGTTGATCCGCATCCCGTCCATGATCCGCGCCTTCTCGACGAATTCCATCGCGCCGGATACTAACACAGCGGCGCGGAGGGATGGAAGTTTCGGGTGTTTGACCCTTGAGGGAGTTCCCGGCAGGCCCCGGATAGAGTTCTTACGCTTCGGTGTACGCCAGCGACACGTTCCCCTCGGCGTCGCGTAATTCGGCGATGAGCTTGTCCAAGTCTGCCTCGGACACGGAGCCGGACGCGCCGGTGAGCTCGTTCAATTTAAAGCCGAACAAATCCGCCGTGTTGCAAAGCCTCATCAGGTTCCGGGGCTCACGCATCAGGCCCTTTAACGTCCCGGCGAGGTAAGGCTCGAAGCTCTCCCGGTATGTGTTTAATCTCCCGACCAGCTCCCGTCTGAACCCGTCCATGACCTGCCGCAGAGTGAACTGCTCCCAATAGAACCAGCGGTCTTCTATGACCCCCGAGACGAAATAGGCCCTGGCGCGCGGCGAGAGGATGCCCCCGGCCCCGAGTGACAGGTGATTCATGGCGAGGTAGTTGATGAGGACGCTGCGCCCGGCTTCTTCCGCCGAAGCGGCCGCCCGTTGCGGGGGAGGGAGTTTCACGCCTAACACGCCCAGCGCCCAGTCGTAGTCCCAGCCGCACCTGACGCCGGCGCTTAGTCTATTCACTTCCGACGATTCGACGGGAGGAGGTATCGGCCTGACCGCCTTTTCCGCCGGCTGTTCGCTGACCGCCTGCGAGACTAATTGCCGGACTTCGGAGACGAACCCGTCCGACAGCCCGTGCCCCATCACGGTGACCGACCGGATGTTGGTGCGTATCACCTTCAGGGCGAGATTTATGTGCTCGCCGGTGATCTCCCTCAGAGATTCGCGCGTGCCGAGGATGTCGAAGCGGATAGGGTCTTCGCGGTACAGTGAGGAGAGCAGCTCCAGTTTTAAGACGTAATCCGAATTGTCGTGCCGGTGCCCGATTTCGAGGCCCACGTCGTTGACAGTCTTGGCGATGAGCGAATTGATTTCAGACCGGGGGCGGCCCGTCCTGAGGATCGAAAGAAAGCTGCGAACTATGTCACCTGCCGCCCCGGCGAGCCGGCGCTGATCTTTGACCGGCGAATACGTTTTGCCCTCCAGCATCCCCGCCCCGCTGATGCCCCAGACGCTTCTGTCGTATGTGACCACGGCGTTAGGGTCCCGGAGGTACTTGTACGACATGGGGATCAACACGTCGTCAAAGTGGAGCCAGAACAATAAGTGCTCCATGAAATGTGCCATGCCCACGGGGAAGTGCTTTACTCCCCCCGACTCGTCGAGGCAGCTCAGGTGTGTGCTGCCGAACCCCGTCGCCACCGACACGTACAGCAGGGGACTCGGCTCGGTGTTTTGCGAGATGATGTGTAGGCGCACGCCCCGCGGCAGGTCGCTACATTCGTAATCGAAGTATCTTGAGGTCTCGAAGGGTCGGTTCATGGCTGAGGGTTGGGGTTCTAACGGGCTGCCGCCGTCTGACGCGACGGCTCAAGTTCAGGCGAGGAAGTCTGTGTCGTCGTCGTCCTTAAAAAACAGGCCGCTCTGGTGCGCCGCCTCGACGACCTTGATCGCCACTTCGGTCAGTGCTAACGTCGTGAGGCCGACCTTCACCCAGGGATTCTCCAGCCACTCTCTGAGCTTGCCCGTCCGGCTTTGCTCCGTGGCCGCCAGCTTCATCGCGTGCAGCTCAGTCCGCACGGTGTGGTAATAGGCCAGCAGGTGTTTTTCTCGCTCTGCCGCCAACATCAGGTCCCATTCCTCTTCGCTCACCGGGTCGGCCTTGAGTTTACCCCGCTGGATGCGCGCGGCCATTCGCAGGTACTTTCCCTCAAGCCCCTTTTCCTGCACCGCCGCACCCAACTGGTTAAGCTTCTCCTGCAAGTATTTGATTCTGTCGTTATTGGTGTCCAAAGCCTTCTCCTCGGTTTCGGCGTCCGCGGGCCGGGGTTCGTTAAGGCTTAAGTAAGGTAATTCGAATGGCGGCTGCGGCGACCGACGGCGCACACCGTGAGGGGTGCGCCGCCACGATATTCTCGGCCCCTCGAAATGTCAACGATTTCAAACTGAAGCGGCCCGGCCCGAAGCCGGGGCCGCGCCCC
>JALZHT010000220.1:0-1550 GCA_030860645.1 Acidobacteriota bacterium | reverse complement strand
TCATACTTACGAAGCTGACACACCGGCTCCGGCATGACACGTGCGGCCGTGGTAAGCATGCGGGCGTGGCCGCGCCGGCTCGACAACCCGGCGGGCGGATTGCAAAATTTCATGGAGGAGTTTCTGACGAGGGTTATGCGTTCGACCATCAACAGTTATCTTGAGGAGTACGCCGGGCGGGGCGCGGAGACGGCGTACGCCCACCGGCGGGGCCTGCGGGCGGCGCGCTGGAGTTACGCGCGGGTGGCGCAGGTCGCGTACAGGCTCGCGCGGGAGTTGGAGGCGCGCGGCGTCGGGAGGGGCGAGCGCGTGTTGCTGTGGGCGGGGAACGGGCCAGAGTGGGTGGCGGCGTTTTGGGGTTGCGTGGCGCGGGGGGCGGTGGTGGTGCCGCTGGACGTGGAGAGCGCGCCGGACTTCGTCGCGCGGGTGGCCGAGCAGACGGCGGCGCGGCTCCTGCTCGTGAGCGCGGAGACCGGGGGGCGCGGCGCGGGGCCGGGTCTTCCCTCCCTCGCGCTGGAAGAGTTGGAAGAGGCCGTGGCGCGGCATTCCGGCGAGCCTTACGCGCCGGAAGGCGTCGGGGAGCAAGACCTCGTCGAGATTATTTACACTTCGGGGACGACGGCCGAGCCGCGCGGGGTGTGCCTGACGCACGGAAATCTCCTCGCCAACCTCGTCCCGTTCGAGGAGGAGGTCAGTAAGTATCTGAAGTGGGAGCGGCTGGTGCACCCGCTGCGGTTCATGAGCCTGCTGCCGCTCAGCCACGTCTTCGGGCAGTTCATGGGCGTCTTCGTGCCGCAACTGCTCGGCGGCGTGGTCTACTTTCAGGACTCCCTGAACCCCTCGGAGGTGATCGAGAACATTAGGAAGAACCGCGTCTCGGTGGTCGCCGCCGTGCCGCGCATGTTGGAGAGTTTGCGCGAGCACGTCGAGCGGCGCGAGGCGGCCGCGGGGCGCGCCGAGAGATTTCGGAAGGAGGTCGAAGGGGCGCGGGGCCTGCACCCGCTGGCGCGCCTGTGGAAGTTCCGGCGCATCCACCGGCGGTTCGGCTGGAAGTTCTGGGCCTTCGTCTCGGGCGGCGCGACGTTGGCCCCCGAGACCGAGACGTTCTGGCGGCGGCTCGGCTTCGGCGTCCTGCAAGGCTACGGGATGACGGAGACGGCCTCGCTCGTCACCGTCAACCACCCCTTCAAATCGGGCCGCGGCTCGGTCGGCAAAATCCTGCCGGGCCACGAGGTGAAACTCGACGAGCACGGCGAAATCCTCGTGCGCGGCGCGAACGTCTCGCCCGGCTACTGGGACGGCCGCGCGGCCCGGCCCCTCTCGGGCGAGGGGGGCTGGCTGCGCACGGGCGACCTCGGCGAGATGGACGCCGACGGGCAGATCTATTTCCGCGGCCGCAAGAAGGACGTAATCGTCACGGCCGCCGGCCTCAACGTCTACCCCGAAGACATCGAGGCGGCGCTCAACCGCCAGCCCGAGGTCAAGGCGTCGGCCGTCGTCGGCGTCGAGGGCGCGCGCGGCCCCGAGCCGCTGGCCGTCCTCATCCTGCG
>JALZHT010000893.1 GCA_030860645.1 Acidobacteriota bacterium | reverse complement strand
CGCCCGGCCCTGCGCGACGCGCTCGCCGCCACGCGCGACTTCCCCGGCGTCACCGGCATGGTCACTTTCAACACGGCCCGCGACGCCGTCAAACAGGTCGTCATCATCCGCATCGGCGACCACGGCGTCCACGCCGTCGCGCAGCGCATCACGCCCGACCAACTCGCCCCGCCCGCCACCCCGACGCCCACCCCGACGCCGCAGCGCAGACGCAGGCGCGCGCGCTGAGCCGGAAGGCGCGGGAATGAATAGCCGCAGAGACACAGAGAAAACTAAAGACAGGTAGTGTGTTTAAGGGAGGGTTGGGCGGTTCATCTGCCGCGGCTTCGGATGCGCGTGAAGTGAATCGTTCAACCCTCCCGCAAACTTGTCCCTTTTCTTTTTATCTCTGTGTCTCTGCGGCTTTTCTTTGGCCTTCGCTCAGCCTTCGCGCAAAGAGGCGCGGGCGGCGGCGAGGGCTTCGGTCACGCGCGCGGGCGAGGTGCCGCCGGTCTGCGACTTCGCGCGCAAGGTCTGTTCGAGCGAGAGCGCGTCGTACACGTCCTCGCCGACGAGCGGCGAGAACTCGCGCAGCTCTTCGAGTTCGAGCTCGTGCAGCTCCAGCCCCTTGCCCAGCCCGTAGAGCACCATGCGGCCGACCGCTTCGTGCGCGTCGCGGAAGGGGAGCCCGCGGCGGACGAGGTAGTCGGCCAACTCGGTCGCGTTCATGTAGCCGACGGTCGCCGCGTCGCGCGCCCGCCCCTCGCGCAGGCGGAGGTTGACGAGCACCGTCGCCGCCACTTCGAGCGAGGCTCCGGTGGTGTCGGCCGCGTCGAAGACCGCCTCCTTGTCCTCCTGCATGTCCTTGTTGTAGGCGAGCGGCAGACCCTTGAGCATCGCCAGGAGCGCCAGCGTGTGGCCGAAGACGCGGGCCGATTTGCCGCGGACGAGTTCGAGCGCGTCCGGGTTCTTCTTCTGCGGCATCAGGCTCGACCCCGTCGCCACCGCGTCGGACAGTTCGACGAAGCCGAACTCGGCCGTCGAGTAGACGATGAGGTCTTCGGCGAGGCGCGAGAGGTGCGCCATGACGAGCGAGCAGGCGGCGGCGAACTCGACGCAGAAGTCGCGGTCGCTCACGGCGTCGAGGCTGTTGCGCGAGACCGAGTCGAACCCGAGCGAGCGCGCCACCGACTCGCGGTCTATCGCGTGGCTCGTCCCGGCCAGCGCCGCCGACCCGAGCGGCAGGACGTTCGCGCGCCGGCGCGCGTCGCGGAGACGTTCGCGGTCGCGCCCGAACATCTCGAAGTAGGCCAGGCACCAGTGCGCCCACAGCACGGGCTGCGCGCGCTGGAGGTGCGTGTAGCCGGGGAGCACGGCGTCCGGGTGCGCCTCTGCGAGGTCGAGCAGTGCCGTTTGCGTGCCGCGCAGGCGCGCGCCGAGGCGGTCGATCTCGTCGCGCAGCCAGAGGCGGAGCGCCGTCGCCACCTGGTCGTTGCGGCTGCGGCCCGTGTGGAGCTTGCGGCCCGCGTCGCCGACCATTTCGACGAGCCGCGCCTCGACGAACGAGTGCACGTCCTCCGCCGCCCCGTCGCCGAAGAAGGCTGCGCCCTCGCGGGCCGCGCGCGCGAGCAGGGCCCGCAGGCCCTCCTCGATCCTCGAAGCCTCCTCGTCGCCGAGCACGCCCGCCGCGCGTAGGCCCTCGCAGTGGGCGAGGCTGCCGCGCACGTCCGCCTCGAACAGCCTCCGGTCGAAGCCGAAGGAGCGGTTGTACCGCGCGAACCCCGGGTCGATCTGCCCCGTGAAGCGCCCGCCCCACAATTTTTTCGCCTCGCTCATCAAGCAATTCCCCCGCACGGGATTCTACACAAAACGCGCGCCGTCGGCTTGCGCCCATGCATCTTTGCTGGTAATTTATGCATCTATTCATCCGTTATGCAAACTTGCTGCATAACGGCGGGATTTTGAGCGTATGCAGAAGACGAAGCGCCAGCAGAAGATCATGAGCCTCATCCGCGCGCGCCGCATCGGCACGCAGCAGGAGTTGACGGCGCTCCTGGAGCGCGCCGGGTTCGTCGCCACGCAGTCGAGCATCTCGCGCGACCTTTTGGAGCTGGGCGTCGTCAAGCACAACGGCCACTACACGCT
>JALZHT010000219.1 GCA_030860645.1 Acidobacteriota bacterium | reverse complement strand
GGCCGCACGCCGAAGGGCGACCCGCTGGAGACGGCCCGCCTCGCCGGCATCATGGCCGCCAAGCGCACGGCCGAACTGATCCCGCTCTGCCACCCGCTGCCGCTCACGCACGTGGACGTGCGCGCGTCGGTCGAAGACTGGGGCGTCCGCCTCGAAGCCGAGGCCGCGACCACCGCGCAGACCGGCGTCGAGATGGAGGCGCTGACGGCCGCCGCGGTCGCCGCCCTCACCGTCTACGACATGTGCAAGGCCGTCGAGAAGGGCATCACGATCACCGACCTCCGGCTCGAAGAGAAGACCGGCGGCAAGTCCGGGCACTGGAAAAGATAAAAGGAGTTTCGGGTTGCGAGTTGCGAGTTTCGAGTTAAAGACAGATTGCTTTTTAACTCGAAACTCGAAACTTTTAGAGGCTGACCCACGGAGGCTCGACGTAGGCGTGGCGGGAGGGGCGCGAGCGTGCGCGGCGGCGGGCGCGGTAGCGGCGGCGCGCGGCGAAGGCGACGCCCGCGAGGCCCGTGCCCATCAGGGCGAGGCTGGCCGGCTCGGGGACTGGCGCGTTGAGTGAGACGTTGTCGAGGCGGCCCGTCTCGCTGCCGTTGATGTATTCGCCGCGAATCCGCAGCGACGTGAGGGCCGAGAGCACGCCCGTGATCTGCTGGTCGGTGGCGAACGCGCCCGACAGCGAGCCGACGCGCCACTGCCCCGCGCTCAAGGGGATCGCGAACGGAGTCCAGTTCGTCGTCGGGTGCGGGGCGTCGAAGACGATGGTGAGCGGCGTCGCCCCGCCCCTGAGGATCACGTCCCCGGCGTTGAAGACCGTCCCGGCCGTGCGCCGGAAGTCGTAGGTGAGCGTCCCGCCGTAAGCCGCCGAGACGTTGCCGAGGAACTTGGCGGGCGCGTTGAAGTAGAAGGTTGAGCCGGCCTGCGGGTCGGTGCGCGAGATGTGGCCGTCGGGGTTGCCGCCCGCCGCCTCCCAGGTCACGACCGAGGTGAGGACGACGCCGCCCGAGGTGCCGAGGCTGACGGCGTTCCAGCCGTCGGCGCCCGTGTCGAACGTGCTGTAGGCGATGGCGTCGGCGCGGGCCGTGGCGGCGCACGCGAAGAGCGCGACGCACGCGGCCAGGCACAGTTCGCGGACGCGGAGGGCGGCCCCCCGCGGGGCGCGCCGGCAGCGGGCGTGGAGGTTGCTTCCGAACATTTTAGGACGCTCCTTTCCTGGGGCGTGGCGCACGGAGCGCGCCGCGCGCGTGGACGAATGAGATGCCTCCGTCAAAGGTGTAAGCGTTACGGCGCGGCCTAAATGCTCACGGCGGCCTCTTTTTTTTGCGGCGGTTCAGCGGGCGGGCGCGTGACGGCGGACGTGGTGCGCGTCCCTGACTTCCGCCGAGGCCCCAGACCGGCGCGGCTTTCTTTCGGCGAACGCTTCGGCGTACAATGTCGTATCAGTTGGCGTGAACCGAGCACCCTGTCCGAGCGGAGACTGACGAGATGAGATTTAAAATCGCCCACGACGCGCGCCCGCAGGTCACGACGCTTTTGGCCGCCACCGCGCTCAGCGTCCTCCTCTGGTTCCTCCCCTACGCGGAGCTTTTGACCTACCCGTTCCGCATCTTCGTCACCTTCATCCACGAGGGCGGGCACGCGCTGGCGGCGCTCCTGACGGGCAACTCCGTGCACAGCCTGTCGGTCTCGGTGGACGGGAGCGGCGAGGTCTACTCGATGGCGGGCGGCCTCTTCTCGCAGATGCTCGTCTCCAGCGCCGGCTACCTCGGCGCGATGACCTTCGGGGCGCTCCTGCTCGTGCTCATCCGCCGGACGGTGGCCGCGCGCCTCGTCCTCGCCGGCTCGGCCGCGCTGATCCTCCTGCTGACGATCTTCTTCGGCTTCCTCGCGCCGGTCTGGAACCTGAGCTTCCCGGGCCTCTTCACGCTCGTCGCGGGCGTCGCGCTCCCGGTCGCCCTGCTGGCCGCGGCGCGCTACGCGGGCGCGAAGGTGGCGGCGTTCCTCGTCAGCTTCCTCGCCGTGCAGTGCGTCCTGAACGCGGTCTTCGACCTCAAGAACGTGCTCTTCATGTCGGCGCTGACGAACGCGCACACGGACGCCGCCAACATGGCCGCGGCGACGGGCGTGCCGGCCATCTTCTGGGCGCTGTTCTGGATGGCGCTGGCCTTCGTCATCGTCTCGCTGGCGCTGCGCGCCTACGCGATCAGCCGCGAGACGCCTTCGCAGCCCGACCTGCCCTTCGAGGACTCGCCGCTGGAAGTCTAGACACCCGTGAGCGCAACTCTTGAGGGGTCGCCGGACTCCGTGGCCGCCGCCACGGCCGACGACCTTTTCCCTTCTCCGCCGGCCGCCACGGCGCTGACGCTCGGCTCGCTCCCCGTCGGCGCGCGCCTCATCCTGCGCTGCCGCAAGGACTGGCGCGCGGCCGCCGTCGCCGCCACAGAACCCGACCTCGGCCGCGTCGTCCTCTCGGTCGCCTCCCCCTCCGGCCACACCTACCGCCTGCGCCGCCCCGCCGACTCCCCGCTCGCGCTCGACGGCCTCATCCCCGTCCTCGGCGAAGGCCACTGGCGCGCCTGCCTCGCCCGCTACGACCTCCGGTGGTGAAGGAATTTTAGATTTTTGATTGGCGATTTTTGATTGGCAGGCTGAGGCGTGCGCCTCTTCTGTCAATCGCCAATCTAAAATCTAAAATCTAAAATTCTCCCCGTTTCGTCTTTGCAACAGTTTCGGGTTATCATGTCCGGTTCGCCGCGAGGCCGGGGAGTCGTCTGTGAGGCCGCGGCGCGCCTTTTGAGCTATGAGTGAACAAGCGATTACCGTGCGCGGGGCGCGCGTCAACAACCTGAAGAACGTCTCGTTCTCCATCCCCGTCGAGAAGCTGACGGTGGTGACGGGCGTCTCCGGCTCGGGCAAGTCGTCGCTCGCCTTCGACACCGTCTACGCCGAGGGGCAGCGCCGCTACGTCGAGTCGCTGTCGGCCTACGCCCGCCAGTTCCTCGAACGCATGGACAAGCCGGACGTGGACGAGGTGCTCGGCATCCCGCCGGCCATCGCCATCCGGCAGAAGAACTCGACGCGCAACCCGCGCTCGACCGTCGGCACGCAGACCGAAATCTACGACTACCTGCGCCTCCTGTACGCCCGCGTCGGCACCACCTTCTGCCGCGTCTGCGGCCGCGAGGTGCGCAAGGACTCGCCCGAGTCCGCCGCCCAGGAGGTCTTGGAAGCCCTCCCCGAAGGCGCGCGCTTCTACGTCCTCTTCCCCGCCGAGGCCGGCCTGCGCGTCGAGACGAACGGCGACGGCAAGGCCGCCTCCGGGAAGACCGGCAGGAAGGGCGCGCGGTCGAAGAAGGCCGACGGGGCGTACGACCAGCGCGCCGTCACCGCGCACGTGATGAGCCTCATGCAGCGCGGCTTCACGCGGCTGCTCGTCGGCGGCGAGATCGTCGAACTGCGCACGCCCGACGACTACCAACGCGCCGACTTCGAGGGCGTCCACGTCCTCGTTGACCGCCTCGTCGCGCGCGCGGACGTGCGCGAGCGGCTCGTGGATTCCTTCGAGACCTGCTTCGTCGAGGGCCACGGCACCGCGGTCGTGCGGACGGCCGAGGCCGCGCCGCGCGCGCTGCGCTTCAGCGAGCGCTTCGAGTGCAAGTACGACGGCACCGTCTACGCGCAGCCCGAGCCGCGGCTCTTCAGCTTCAACAACCCCTACGGCGCGTGCCCGACCTGCCAGGGCTTCGGCAACACCATCGGCCTCGACCTCGACCTCGTCATCCCGAACCCGCAGCTCTCGCTCGCCGAGGGCGCGATTGAACCGTGGACGAAGCCGCAGTACGACTGGGCGCGCACGGAGTTGCGCCGCTTCTGCCGCCAGGAGCGCATCCCGATGGACGTGCCCTTCCACGAACTCACGCGCCAGCAGCAGCGCGCCGTCGTCGAGGGCAGGATCGGCTTCTCGGGCGTCCGCGGCTTCTTCGAGTGGCTGGAGACGAAGAAGTACAAGCTGCACGTCCGCGTCTTCCTCTCGAAGTACCGCGGCTACACGCTCTGCCCCGACTGCGGCGGCGGGCGCTTGCGGCAGGAGGCGCGCGACGTGCGCGTCGGCGGCCGCACGCTGCCCGAAGTCTCGGCGCTCTCGATCAAGGACGCGGCCGCGTTCTTCGAAACGCTGGAGCTGTCGGACGAGCAGACGGCCGTCGCCGATAAGGTCTTGTTCGAGACCCGCCGCCGCCTGAAGTTCCTCGTCGACGTCGGCCTCGACTATCTGACGCTCGACCGCCTGGCCTCGACGCTCTCGGGCGGCGAGGCGCAGCGCATCCAGCTCGCCACCAACCTCGGCTCTTCTCTGGTCGGCGCGCTCTACGTCCTCGACGAGCCTTCCATCGGGCTGCACCCGCGCGACTCCGAGAGGCTCATCCGCCTGCTGCACAACCTGCGCGACATCGGCAACACCGTCCTCGTCGTCGAGCACGACGAGGAGATGATGCGCGCCGCCGACCACATCCTCGACATCGGCCCGGCGGCCGGCGAGCTGGGCGGCCGCGTCGTCTACGAGGGCGACTTTGAGGGGTTGTTGCGCGAGGGCGCGACGCTCACGGGCAAGTACCTGCGCGGCGAGTCGGAAATCAAAGAGCCGAAGCAGCGCCGCGCCGCGAAGAAGAAGAGGCTCACGGTGCGCGGGGCCTCCGAGCACAACCTGAAGGGCGTGGACGTGGACATCCCGCTGGAGATGCTCGTCTGCGTGACGGGCGTCTCCGGCTCGGGCAAATCGACTTTAGTCCACGACGTGGTCTACGCGGGGCTGAAGAAGCAGCGCGGCGAGTGGCAGGGGCACGTCGGCGCGTTCCGCGAGTTGCAGGGGGCGCAGCACGTTGACGAGGTCATCCTCGTTGACCAGTCGCCCATCGGGCGCACCCCGCGCTCGAACCCCGTCACCTACGTCAAGGTCTACGACGCCGTCCGCGAGGTCTTCTCGCAGACGCGCGACGCGCAGAGCAAAGGCTTCGACCCGTCGCACTTCTCCTTCAACGTGCCGGGCGGGCGTTGCGACGTGTGCGAGGGCGACGGCACCGTCACGGTCGAGATGCAGTTCCTCGCCGACGTGGAGCTGGTCTGCGAGGAGTGCAAGGGCACGCGCTTCAAGCCGCAGGTCTTGGACGTGCGCTACCGCGGTAAGAACATCCACGACGTGCTCAACATGACCGTGCGCGAGGCGATGACCTTCTTCCGTGACGTGAACAAGATTGCCAACCGCCTCCGCGTCCTCGACGACGTGGGCCTGGGCTACCTCCGCCTCGGCCAGTCGGCGACGACCCTTTCGGGCGGCGAGGCGCAGCGCGTCAAGCTGGCTGCGCACCTCGCCCGCCGGACGGGCACGCGCACGCTCTACATCTTCGACGAGCCGACGACCGGCCTCCACTTCGACGACATCAACAAACTCCTCGCCGCCTTCCGCACCCTCATCGAAGCCGGCGGCTCCCTCCTCGTCATCGAACACAACCTCGACGTGATTAAGACCGCCGACCACATCATTGACCTCGGCCCCGAGGGCGGCGAATTCGGCGGCCAACTCGTCGCCACCGGCACCCCCGAACAGATTATGGCCGCCCCCGAATCCCACACCGGCCGCTTCCTCCGTCAACATCTGGCCCGCTCGAACGGGCACAATCTGTAGCGCCGGCATGCGCGCGCACGGCGCGGGCCGACGC
>JALZHT010000892.1 GCA_030860645.1 Acidobacteriota bacterium | reverse complement strand
GCTCTGCGCCGAGCCGCGCCCGCCCGCGGCTGATTAATCTCACTGCATTACGCGAACAAGAATATCAGAAGGCCGCGGGAAATATCCGCCGCGAGCCTGAGCCGGCTCCTCCCGCCACCCTCCGGGCCGCCGGCTCCCAATCGCCAATCAAAAATCAAAAATCAAAAATTCTGCGCGGCTATCGCTCGCGGTTCCGTTTTAGGTACAATCCGCCGCAGTTCATCAACGACGACGGGCGGGCGAAGGATTCATGGCGACGAAGGACGTGCTGGCGATCATCGTCGGCGGCGGGCCGGCCCCCGGCATCAACGCGGTCATCTCGGCCGCCGCCATCGAGGCCGTCAACGAGGGCTTCGAGGTGCTCGGCGTGCAGGACGGCTTCAAGCACCTCATCCGCGAGGACGCCTCGCAGGTGCGGCGCTTGCGCATCGAGGACGTGTCGCGCATCCACCTTGACGGCGGCTCCGTCCTCGGCACGGCGCGCGACAACCCGACCAAGTCCGAGAAGGCTACGCGCGCCGTCGTCGAGACGCTGCGCTCTTTGGGCGTCACGCACCTCGTCACCATCGGCGGCGACGACACGGCGCTCTCCTCCTCCTTCGTCGCCGAGCGCTCGGGCCACCACATCCGCGTCGTCCACGTCCCCAAGACCATTGACAACGACCTGCCGCTGCCCGCCCACGTCCCGACCTTCGGCTTCCAGACGGCGCGCCACGTCGGCGTCGAGCTGGTCTACAACCTGATGGAGGACGCGCGCTCGACCAAGCGCTGGTACGTCGTCGTCGCGATGGGGCGCAAGGCCGGCCACCTCGCGCTCGGCATCGGCAAGGCCGCGGGCGCGACCCTGACCGTCATCGGCGAGGAGTTCGAGCGCGAGACCGTGGCCTTCTCCGACATCTGCGACATCGTCGAGGGCGCGATCATCAAGCGGCGCGCGATGGGGCGGCCCTACGGCGTCGCCGTCCTGGCCGAGGGGCTGATCGAGAAGCTGGACGAGGGCGAGCTGGCCGAGTTGCAGGACGTGGAGCGCGACGAGCACGGCCACATCCGCTTCGCCGAAGTAGACCTGGCGCGCAAGGTCAAGGCCGAGGTGCAGGGCCGGCTGTCGGGGCGGGGCCTGCGCGTCACGGTCGCCAACAAGAACATCGGCTACGAGCTGCGCTGCGCCGACCCGATCCCGTTCGACGCCGCCTACTGCCGCGACCTCGGCTATAGCGCCGTCCGCTTCCTGCTGGGGGGCGGCAGCGAGGCGATGATCAGCATCCAGGGCGGCCGCATGGTGCCGATCCCCTTCCACGAAATCCGCGAGCCGGGCACGGGCAAGACGCGCGTCCGCATGGTCAACGTCGAGAGCGAGGGCTACCGCGTCGCCCGCGAGTACATGATCCGCCTCGGGCCGACAGACTTTGAAGACGAGGCGTGGCTGGCGAAGCTCGCGCAGGCGGGAAACATGTCGCCCGAAGCGTTCCGCGACCGCTTCGGCTACATGAGCGGGGAAGTACCCGGCTAAAAGTGCAGAGTGATGAGTGCAGAGTGCAGAGTTAAAGAGAGCCTGCCCCCATTCATCACTCCACACTCTGCATTCTGCACTTTCTTCTATGGCGATTAAAAGGATTGGAATCTTAGTCGGCGGCGGCCCCGCGCCGGGGACGAACGGCGTCATCTCGGCGGTGGTGATTGAAGCGGTCAAGGCGGGCTGCGTGCCCGTCGGGTTCCACGACGGGTTCGAGTGGCTGGCTCAGCGCTACACGGACGAGCAGCACGAGATGACGATCCCCGAGGTGGCGCGCATCCACCTCGGCGGCGGCGTCCACCTCGGCACGTCGCGCGCCGACATCACGCGGGACGCGGCCGCGTCGGAGAACGCCGTCGCGGCGCTCCGCAAGCTCGGCATCGAGGCGCTCGTCACCGTCGGCGGCGACGACCTCGTGCGCAGCTCGGCGGCCGTCGAGCGCGAGACGAAAGGCTCGATCCGCGTCGCGCAGGTGCCCAAGAGCATTGACAACGACCTCTGGCTGCCGCTGCCCGTCGCCACGCTCGGCCACGAGACGGCGCGCCACGTCGGCGTCGAGCTGGTCAAGCGGCTGATGGAGGACGCGAAGACCACCGGCCGCTGGTATCTCGGC
>JALZHT010000218.1 GCA_030860645.1 Acidobacteriota bacterium | reverse complement strand
CGGGGCCGCGTACACCGACGGGCGTGTACGCGGCTCCTTCGTGTCTGATTTCGGGGGCGACCTCGGCGAGCAGTCGGCGCAGTTGGGCGCGGGCGCGGCTGAGGCGAGACATGACCGTGCCGATGGGGACGCCGAGCACCTCGGCGATCTCGCGGTAGGAGAACTCTTCGACATCGGCCAGCAGCACGATTTCGCGCTGGCGCTCGGGCAGTCGGTCGAGCGCGCCCAGCACGTTCTCGTCCGTCAGGTGCTGCGGGACGGGCGGCTCGTAGCGCGCCGTCTCGGCGATCAGGTCGTCGCCCTCGACCGTGTGCTTCCACTGCGCGTACTTGCGGCGGCGGTGGTGGTCGAGCTTGTGGAAGAGGATTTTGAAGAGCCACGCGCGGCAGTTCGTCCCCGCCTCGTAGCGCCCGTAAGACTTCCACGCCTGGAGGAAGACTTCCTGCACGAGGTCTTCGGCCTCGCCGCGGTTCAGCGTCAGCCGCACGGCCGTCCGGTACAGCTCGTTCATGTGCGGCATCGCCTCCGCCTCGAACTCCCGCGCCACGTCTCTTACGCTCACAAGACACACTCCTCCCGACGCGAGCCGCGCGCGGCTCGCCGTCTCGCCGGCCGAATTGGCAGATTGATGTCGAGGAACTTCGGGCCGGCGCTCCGGCCCGCCGCCGTGCGCGCGGGCCGCGCCCCCGTGGATGTCGCAAAGACTGCTTCGGAAAGAACTCTCGACGGCTCGCGTCAGGCCCTACGACTCCCGACCGCCCGCGCCCGTCTCACACCCGTTTGTCGTCCGGGCGCGGGAATCCTTACAGGAATTTTTTCGGGCCGGGAATAACTTCAGAGTTTCGATTTAAGAACTGCTTTTGTCTTTAGCTCGAAACCCGCAACTGTTGCCTGGAATAAAGCGGCGCGGCGGCGGGATAAAGGTGTAGATGCGGAGACCGCAGCCGCCCGACCCACGGCCTGCGCCCCGAAAGAAGGGCACGAACGGCATGAACATACTCGACTTCCAGCGCCACGCCTGCGACGGGGTTCGCGCCGAGCTGGACTCATACCTGGGCGGCGAACCCGGGGCGCGGGCGCGCGAGCAGGTGCTCGAACACCTCGAATCCTGCGTGCCGTGCGCCGACGCGCTCCACGGGCGGCGGCGCGTCTGCCGACTCCTGCAAATGGCCGTCGGCCGCGAGGCCGCCCCGCCCGCCCTCGCCGCACGCGTCCGCCGCCTCATCCGCCAGGGGTGAGGCAAAAACTACTTGACCTCCGCGCCCTCTCAGCCCCTTCGCAAAAGTCTCCTGTAAGGATTCGCGTCCGGCCCCGACTAATAAGGCGGGTGCTTCGGCCCGCCGGAATAACGCGCGGGCCTCGCGGGTTACAGACTGTGCGCGGCGGCGACCGCTCCGGCGGCCCGCCGGATGCGGGCTTGAGGCCCGACGCCATTTTCCGGAAAAGGAGATTCATCAGATGTCCACGAGAAGAATCGTCGCCGTCGCCGCCCTGCTGCTCGGCGCGGCCGCCTGGTACGCCTTCAGGCCCGAGCGCCTCTTCATTGACCAGACGGTGAGCGAGCAGTTCCCCGTCGCGCGGGCCGCCGCGCAGCCCTTCGTGCTCGTCGCGGGCGGGTTCCGCGGCGTCGCGCACGAGACGCGGGGCGCGGCGACCGTCTACCAGTTTCCCGACGGGAAGAAGACCCTGCGCCTGACCGACTTCCACACCTCGAACGGCCCCGACGTGCAGGTCTACCTCGTCGCGGCCGACGACGCCGCCGACAACGAGACGGTGACGCGCGCGGGCTTCATCACGCTCGGCGCGCTCAAGGGCAACGTCGGCGACCAGAACTACGAGCTGCCGGCCGACATAGACCTGGGCAAGTACCGCGCCGTCACGATCTGGTGCCGCCGCTTCGGCGTCAACTTCGCGACCGCGCCGCTCCGCAAAGCGTAAAAAAAGTTCCGGGTTAAGGGGATTTTAGATTTGCGATTTTTGATTTTTGATTGGAAGACAAAAGCGGTCGCCTCTTCTTTCAATCGCCAATCAAAAATCTAAAATCTAAAATCCCCTTAATCTTGACCGGGCGCGGCGCGCTCACGTAGTCTACGGGGCGTTCGGGAGCCGCTTCCGCGCGCGGCCACTCCGAGAGCGCAAGATGATTCAGGTTTCCCCCGCCGTCGACCCCTCGCTCTGGGTTGACCAACATGGCGACTACCTCTACAGGTTCGCCCTGCTGCGCCTGCGCGACCCGTCCGCCGCCGAGGACGTGGTGCAGGAGACGCTGCTGGCCGCGCTCCAGGCGCGCGGGCGCTTCGCCGGCCGCGGCTCCGAGCGGACGTGGCTCACGGGGATTCTCAAGCACAAGATCATTGACCACTTCCGCCGCGCGGCCCGCACACATCAGCCCGACGGCGCGGGCGAGTCCTGGATGGAGCACGGCGAGATGTTCCAGCAGTCGGGCGAGTGGGTCGGCCACTGGGACTTCGACAACAAGGCCGACCCCGTCGAGTGGAAGGCCGACCCCGAGACGGCGCTGGAGCGGAGCGAGTTCCGCGAGGCGCTCGGGCGCTGCCTGTCGGGCCTGCCCGAGCGCGTCGCGCGCGCCTTCACCCTGCGCGAGGTCGAGGGGATGGCGGGCGAGGAGATTTGCGACGTGCTCGGCGTGACGGCCAATAACTTGTGGGTGATGCTCCACCGCGCGCGGGCGCAGCTCCGGCACTGCCTGGAGATGGGCTGGTTCCGCCGCGTCCAGCACTGAAGGGTACAGGATGGCTTCGAAGTTTTACGCGAACCTGAAACAGGAGGCGATCTTCTGGCTCGCGCGCCGGCTGCCGACGTGCCAGCACTACTACGTCCCGCTCTTCTCGGAGTCCATGGATCGCCGGCTGACGCTGCGCGAGCGCGTCTCGATGCGGCTCCACTTCCTCTACTGCGACCCCTGCCTCAACTACCTCCGCCAGCTCCGCTTCATGCGCGAAGTCCTCCGCCTCCAGGCCGCCCGCACCTCGGCCGGCGACCCCGCGGCCAACGGCCACACGCCCCCCGGCCTCTCCCGCGACGCGCGCGACCGCATCAAGGACGCGCTCCGCAAGAGCCTCGACCGCTGAACGTGATTCGGTAGCTCTTTGAGGTCGTCACAAAACTTCACCACAGAGACACGGAGGCACAGTCAAGAAATTTTAGATTTGCGATTTGCGATTTAAAACAGCGCGGCCTTCGTCTTCCAATCGCCAATCAAAAATCTAAAATTTCTTGACTGTGCCTCCGTGTCTCTGTGGTGAATTTCCGCCCGTAAGTTTTTCAAACCCGAACGAACAATAATGGCCTGAAAGAGCCGGACGGCTGACGCCCTCCCTCACGGTCGGGCTTCCGCTGTCTTCTACTTCTACTGCTCTGGAATATTTCGCGTGCCGACGGTGATTGTTAACGGTGGGAGTAACTCTTGATGCTGTGGGGTGCGCTTAAAAATCACTGGCCGGAGTATTTGATCGAGGCCGCCGGGCTGGGCTGCTTCATGGTCTCGGCGTGCGCCTTCGCCGTCCTCATCTTCTACCCGGCGTCGCCGGTGGTCGCGGCCGCGCTCCTCGGCCCGCTCGTCGCCGCGCCCGAGGTCAACTACGCCGTCACGCGGCCGGGCGAGTGCGGCGTCGCCGTCGCGTTCGCGGCCGAGGCCGTCATCTCTTTCCTGCTGATGACCGTGATCCTCAACGTCTCGAACGCGCGGCGGCGGGCGCGCTGGGCGGGCCTGTGCGCGGGCGCGCTCGTCGCCTTCTACATCAGCGTCGAGAACCCGCTCTCGGGCATGAGCATGAACCCGGCGCGCACCTTCTCGTCGGCCCTCGCCGCCCGGGCCTGGACGGCGCTCTGGCTCTACTTCACCGCGCCGCCGCTCGGCATGCTCGCGGCGGCCGAAACCTTCGCGCGCACGCGCGGCGCGCGGGCCGTGCTCTGCGCCAAGCTCCACCACCAGAACGCGCAACGCTGCATCTTCAACTGCGGCTACGCAGGTGTCAGATGTCAGGTGTCAGATGTCAGTAAAAGACAAGAAGTCTTACTGACATCTAGCATCTGACACCTGCCTCGGAGAGGCCATGAACGACTACGACGTAATCATCATCGGGACGGGCGCGGGCGGCGGGACGCTGGCGCACCGGCTCGCGCCGTCGGGCAAGCGGATTCTGCTGCTGGAGCGGGGCGGGTTCGTGCCGCGCGAGCGCGACAACTGGGAGTCGCGCGCCGTCAACGTCGAGGGGAAGTACAACACGAAGGAAGTCTGGCGCGACCGGGAAGGCGGGCCGCTCCACCCGCACACGAACTACTTCGTCGGCGGCAACACCAAGTTCTACGGCGCGGCGCTCTTCCGCATGCGCGAGGAGGACTTCGGCGAGCTGCGGCACCACGGCGGCGTCTCGCCCGCGTGGCCCGTCGCTTACGCCGACCTCGAACCCTTCTACGCGCAGGCCGAACAGATGTACCACGTCCACGGGCGTCGCGGCGAAGACCCGACCGAGGCGTGGGCGTCGGGGCCGTTCCCGCACCCGCCCGTCAGCCACGAGCCGCGCATCCAGCAGCTCGCCGACGACTTCGCCGCGCTCGGCTGCAAGCCCTTCCACGTCCCGCTCGGCGTCATGCTCAAGGAGGACGACCCGCGCCGCAGCAAGTGCATCCGCTGCGGGACGTGCGACGGCTTCCCGTGCCTCGTCCAGGCCAAGTCGGACGCGCACGTCTGCGCCGTCGAACCCGCGCTCGCGCACCCGAACGTCACACTCCTGACGAACGCCAGAGCGACGCGCCTCGACACGGACGCCGCGGGCCGCGTCGTCAACAGGGTGCACGTCGAGCGCGACGGCGGCGGGCGGGAGACTTTCTCGGCCGACCTGGTCGCCGTCTCCTGCGGCGCGATCAACTCGGCGGCGCTCCTCCTGCGCTCGGCGAATGACAAACACCCGAACGGCCTGGCGAATTCGAGCGGCACGGTCGGCCGCCACTACATGGGCCACGTCAACTCGGTGGTGCTCGCCGTCTCGAAGTGCCCGAACCCGACCGTCTTCCAGAAGACGCTCGCGCTCAACGATTTTTACTTCGGCTCGCGCGAGTGGGACTTCCCGATGGGCCACATCTCGTTCGTCGGCAAGCTCGACGGCGTCGCGCTCTCGGCCGGCGCGCCTAAAATCGCGCCCGGCTTCACGCTCGATTTGATGGCGAAGCACTCGCTCGACTTCTGGCTCACGTCGGAAGACCTGCCCGACCCGAATAACCGCGTCACGCTCGACCGCGAGGGCAACATCGTCCTCTCCTACACGCCGAACAACCTCGAAGCGCACAAGCGCCTCCGGGCCAAGCTCGAAAGCCTGATGAATCAGCAGGCGAAGTGCCCCGAGCACGGCCACTCGTGCCACGTCGGACTGTTCGCGCGCGGCCTCTTCCTCGGCCAGCGCATCCCGCTCGCCGGCGTCGCGCACCAGAACGGCACGGTGAGATTCGGACGTGACCCCAGGACTTCGGCGCTCGACGCGAACTGCAAGGCCCACGACCTCGACAACCTCTACGTCGTTGACGGCAGCTTCTTCCCTTCGAGCGCGGCCGTGAACCCGGCGCTGACGATCATGGCGAACGCCCTGCGAGTCGGCGACCACCTGCTTGAGAGGATGCGATGAGAGCCTTGAGATTCCCCGGCCGCGACGACGCGCTGCGCCGCCTGTGCGAGGCCGAGCCGCCGCTCTGCGGCGAGGTGTGGGCCAGGGGCCGCGGCGCGTACGACC
>JALZHT010000217.1 GCA_030860645.1 Acidobacteriota bacterium | reverse complement strand
CACGTCGCCCGCGCCTTCGAGCGCGTCCACGACGAGGTTCATGCCCGAGGAGGTGTTGATGGTGAAACCGATTTCGTCCGGCTCGGCGTTGATGAGGCGGGCCACGTCCACGCGCGCCCGCGCCCGCCGCGCGATCCACACGTCCCACGCGCGGTCGCCCGACTCCAGAGTCTCCTGGTAGAACTGCCGGGCCGCCTCCATGACGCGGTGCGACACAGGCCCCGCCCCCGCGCTGTTCAGATAGGCCATCCGCGCCGTGACGGGGAACTCTGCCCTCACCCGCCCCCAATCAATTTCCGTCTGTGCGTTCTCTTCCAGTAACATAATTGATGAAGTAAACAGTGGTCAGCGGACAGTACGAAGGTCTTTCTCTACGGAACAGTCGGGGTGACGGCGTCGGCGGCCTCAGCTCGGAGCCTACTGTCTACTTCCTCTGTCCCTTCGCTTGACGCTCGTCGGCCGCCGTTCTATCTTCGCAGACATCTTTCGCGGCACACACTCTCCGGCGGGGCCGAGCAGGTATATGTCTTTAACGGCGGCGGCAAATGGCATTCCGGCGTGGGCGATTCCGGGCTTTCTCGAAGCGCGCGAAGGTCGCCTCCACGTCGGCGGCCTCGACTCGCTCGCCCTCGCGCGCGAGCACGACACGCCGCTCTTCGTCTTCTCCGAGCCGCGCATCCGCGCCAACGTCGCCCGCCTCAAGCGGGCCGCCGAAAGGGTCGAGCGCCCCGTCCGCTTCTTCTACGCCTCGAAGGCCAACTCCAACATGGCCGTCCTCAAGGCCGTGCTCGACTCGGGCATTGACGCGGAGGTCAACAGCGGCGGCGAGTTGTTCAAGGCGCTGCGCGCCGGCTTCCGCCCCGACCAGATCATCTTCAACGGCACGAGCAAGACCGACTCGGAGATTGACGAGGCCGTCTCGGCCGGCATCTACTCCATCAACGCCGACTCGCTCTACGAAATCGAGCTGATTGAAGCACGGGCGTGCCGGCTCGGCAAGCGCGCCCGCGTCACGCTCCGGCTCGTCCCCGAGATCGGCACGCGCTCGCACCTCGGCTTGCAGACGGCGCTCATGACCTCGAAGTTCGGCATCACCTCGGCCGAGGTGCTCTCGGCCTTCCGCCGCGCCCTCCGAGACCCTGAGCACCTGCACGTCGCCGGCATCCACATCCACGTCGGCTCGCAGACGCCCGACGTGGAGCCTTTCGCCGCCGCGTTCAAGACGATGTGGGAGCACCTGTTGACGATCCACCGCGAGTCGGGCCACGTCCTCGAACACATCAACCTCGGCGGCGGCATCCCCGTCAACTACCTGCGCGACGACTCGCAGGCCGGCGACCTGCCCGCCCCCGAGCGCGAGATGCTCGGCGCGGAACTCGAACCCTCGGACGTGCTCGCCGCCGCCCTGCGCGCGGCCCGCGAGTCGGCGCGCGAGGCCGGGGCCGGGCACCTGCTTGAGCGCGTCACCATCCTGCTCGAACCCGGCCGCAGCGTCATCGCCGACGCGGGCGTCCTCCTGACCACCGTCCGCAACATCAAGCGGCGGCCCGAGACCGGCGACGTGTGGCTCCTCACCGACGCCGGCTTCAACCTCCTGCTCTCGATGAGCACTTACAAGTGGTACTACCACCTCGTCTCGGCCGCGCGCGCCGGCGAGCCGCACGACACGGAATACAAACTCGCCGGCCCGCTCTGCGACTCGGGCGACGTTTACTTCGACATCGAGCGCGAGGGCCGCCTGCCCGACTACCGCCGCCTCCCGGCCGGCGTCCAGCCCGGCGAACTGCTCGCGCTCCTGAACACCGGCGCTTACACCATCGCGCAGATGTTCCCCTACAACGGCCGCCCGCTCCCCGCCGTCGTGATGGTGCGCGAGGGGGGCGGGGCCGACCTCGTCCGCCGCCGCGACACCTACGAAGACCTCCTCGCCGGCGACATCTTCTGACCCGACTGAGGCGAAACGAGCATGACGAACAAAACCACCCGCCGCCGCTTCCTGCGCTCCGCCGCCGCGGCCGCCCTCGGCGCGCCGCTCCTGACGCCAAGCGCCTTCGCCGTCCAGCGCCGGCGCTACTCGTGCGTCGTGATCGGGGCCGGGCTGGCGGGGCTGGCCGCCGCCCGCGCGCTCAAGGCGGCGGGCTGGGATGTGACCGTCCTCGAAGCGCGGGAGCGCACGGGGGGCCGCGTCCACTCCTATCGCTTCAAAGAGAATCCCGAGTTGGTCTGCGAACTCGGGGCCGAGTGGGTCGGGGCGAGCCACGAGCGTCTGCGCGCGCTCTGCCGCGAGTTTGACATCGAGTTGAAAGACCACCGCTTCAAGGCGTCGCTGATGCGCGACGGCGTCGTCAAGCGCCCCGGCGAGTGGGGCTTCTCGCCGCGCGCCGAGGAAGCCTTCGGGAAGTTCAGGCAGCAGTTTCAGGGCTACACGCAGCAGGCGCGCGCCCGCCTCGACTCTTACGACTGGTGGACGTGGCTCGAAGAGATCGGCTTCACCGAGGACGACCTGCTCCTGCGCGACCTCCAGGACAGCACCGACTTCGGCGAGTCCATCCGCCACGTCTCGGCCTACGCGGCGGCCGCCGAGTATTTCGAATCAAGCCCCGAGAACGAGATGGACTTCAAGATGGTCGGCGGCAACTCGCGCCTCGTGGACGCGCTCGTCGCGCGCGTCGGCGAGGGGAGCATCCGGCGCGGGCGGCAGGTCACGCACATCAGGCAGCGCGCCGGGCGCGTGTGGGTGACGGCCGGGGGCGAGACACACGCGGCCGACGCTTGCGTCTGCACCGTCCCGGCGCGCGTCCTGGGCAACATCGCCTTCGACCCGCCGCTCCCCGCGCGCCAGCGCGAGGCCGCCGAACAACTCCAGTACGCGCGCATCATTAAAAACTGCGTGCTCTTCGAGGAGCGCTTCTGGGGGGCCGAGGACTTCTCGCTCGTCAGCGACGTGACCTCGCACTACTACTTCCACAGCACGCGCGACCAGAAGGCACGGCGCGGCATCCTGTGCAGCTACGCCATCGGCGAGAAGGCCGACGTGCTCGCCGCGCAGGGCGACCGCCGCCGCCTCGACATCATCACGCGCGACATCGTCCCGCTCGACGACCGCGCCCCGCGCCTGGCCCGCGGCATCGCCTCCTACCCGTGGCAGCGCGACCGGCACACGCAGGGCGCGTACGCGCTCTACCGGCCGGGCCAGTGGTTCACCACCCGCCTCGCCCTGCAACAGCCCCACCACAACGTCCTCTTCGCCGGCGAGCACCTCGCCGACTGGCAGGGCTTCATGGAGGGGGCCATCGTCACCGGCGAGGAAGCGGCCAAAGCCCTGACCTCCCGCACGACCGCCCGGCCGCGGGCGCGCAGGCGAGCGTGAAGAATTTTTGATTTGCGATTTTTGATTTTTGATTGGCGGGCGGCGCGGCCGTCCTCTTTCAATCGCAAATCTAAAATCTAAAATCAAAAATTTTCTTTATGTCCAATTCGCTCCCGAGCAACATCACCCTCGTCCGCGGCCTGACGCTCGTCGCCGCGATCTCGATCATCATCGCCAACGTCGTCGGCACGGGAGTCTTTTTGAAGGCGCGGGTGATGACGTGCAACGTGGGCACGCCGGGGATGGTCGTGACGGTGTGGGTCGTGGCCGGGCTGCTCAGCCTCGCCGGCGCGCTCACCTACGCGGAGCTGGCGGCGATGATGCCGCGGGCCGGGGGCGAGTACGTCTTCGTGCGCGAGGCGTACGGCGCGGGCGCGAGCTTCCTCTACGGGTGGATGCAGATTTTCATCGCCAAGACCGGCTCGCAGGCGTCGGTCGCCGTGGCCCTCGCCATCTTCCTTAACGACCTTTCGGGCGGCGCCCTCAACACGACCTTCTTCACCGCCGACCTCTTCGGCTTCGAAGTCCCCTTCGGCACGTTGCAGGTCGTCGCGCTCTCGGCCATCGTCACCCTGACCGTCGTCAACTGCGCGGCCGTGGTCGTGAGCGGTTGGATCGCGACGGCGCTGACGTGCGTGAAGGTGGCGCTGGTTTTGGGCGTCGGCCTCGGCGCGTTCCTGCTGGCGGACGGGAGCTGGGGCAACTACGCGCTGGCGAACGCGGGCGGGGCTTGCGAGGGCGTGGACGCGGCGGCGCGGCTCGGCGTGGCGGGCTTCGGCGCGGCGATGCTCGGCGCGCTGTGGGGCTACGACGGCTGGAACAACCTGACGCTCGTCGCCGGCGAGATTAAGAACCCGCAGCGCAACATCCCGCTGGCCCTCATCGGCGGCACGGCGGTCATCATCCTACTCTACGTCTTCGTCAACCTCGCCTACTTCTACGTCCTCGACCCGACCTCGGTGGCGAACGTCTCGGCGAAGTCGTCGGTGGCGCGCGAGGTGGTCATCAGCTTCCTCGGCCCGGCGGCCGTGTCGCTGATGGCGGCGGGCCTGCTGGCCTCGTCCGTCGGGACTTTGCACACTTCGATTCTGACGGGAGCGCGCGTCCCTTACGCGATGGCGCGCGACGGCCTCTTCTTCGAGAACCTCGCGCGCCTCAGCCCGAAGACGCGCGTGCCCGTGGGCGCGCTCGTCGTGCAGGGCGTGTGGGCGTGCATCCTCGCGCTCTCGGGGTCGTTCGACACGCTGACCGACTACGTCATCTTCGGCTCGTGGATTTTCTACGGGCTGGTGACGGCCTCGATCTTCCTCTTCCGCCGCCGCCAGCCCCTCGCCGAGCGCCCCTACCGCGCCTGGGGCTACCCCTTCGTGCCCGCCCTCTTCCTGCTCGTCACCGGCTTCCTGCTCGTCAACACGCTCCTGACGACGCCCACGCAGGCCGTCGTCGGCCTCGTCCTCATCGCCCTCGGCCTCCCCGTCTACTACATCTTCTTCCGCCGCCGCACGGGATAACAATAGTTTCGAGCTTCGAGTTCCGAGTTAAAAACTGATTCTGCTTTTAACTCGGAACTCGGAACTCGGAACTTCTTTATTTCTTAAGGACGCGGCGGAGCGCGCCTTCGAGTTCGGGGTCGTTGAAGCGGAAGTCGGTCGCCTTCAGCCGCGCCGGCTCGACCCGCTGGCTGACGAGCAGGAGCGCGTCGGCCGTCTCGCCGAAGGCCAGCCGCGCCGCGAACTTCGGGACAGAGAAGATGGTCGGCCGCCCGAGCACGCGCCCCAGCGTCTTCGTGAACTCTTCGTTGGTGACGGGGTTCGGGGCGACCGCGTTGACGGGGCCGCTCAAGCCTTCGTCATCCAGCAAGCGGCGGATGACTCTCACCACGTCTTCGAGCGTGATCCAGCTCATGTACTGCCGGCCGTCGCCGAGCTTCCCGCCGACGCCGAGCTTGAAAGGCGTCAGCATCTTCGGCAGCGCCCCGCCCCCCGCGTCGAGGACGACGCCGATGCGCGGGTGGGCGACGCGAATCCCGGCCTCCGCCGCGGGCCGCGCCGCCGCCTCCCACTCCCGGCAGACGCCGCTCAGGAAATCCCTCCCCGGCGCGCTCTCCTCCCGCAGCACCTCGCCGCCGCGGTCGCCGTAGAAGCCGACGGCCGAGGCCGAGACGAGCACCCGCGGCTTCTGCCGGAGGCCGGCGAGGGTTTCGCTGAGGAGCCGCGTCCCCTTCACGCGGCTCTCGCGGATGCGCCGTTTCTTCTCGTCCGTCCACCGCCCCTCCGCGACCGGCTCGCCCGCCAGATGCACCGCCGCGTCGTGCCCTTCGAGCGCGTCGGCCGGGATGCTCCCCTGCTCCGGGTCCCAGCGCGCGTCCGCGACGCCCGGCGCGGCCGAACCC
>JALZHT010000891.1 GCA_030860645.1 Acidobacteriota bacterium | reverse complement strand
CTTTTATCTTCCCCATTTGAGTTTGTTCCGCAGAACGTCGAAGTAGTTGCGCGTGTGCGCCTGGATCAGGTTGAAGCTGGTGCGGCTCTTGCGCACGGTGACGCGGTCTTCGTATTCGAGCGGCATCCCGACCTGCCCGTCGAGCGTGAGCGCGACCTCCTCCTTGGGCGTCTTCAGCACGAGCTCGAATTCGGCGTCGTCCGGCAGGACGAGCGGGCGGTTCGAGAGCGTGTGCGGGCAGATCGGCGTCACGACGACCGCCCGCATCGAGGGGTAGATGACGGGGCCGCCGGCCGAGAGGTTGTAGGCGGTCGACCCCGTCGGCGTCGAGACGATCAGCCCGTCGGCGCGGAAGAGGTTAACGAACTTCCGATCCACCCACGTCTCGATCTCGATGATACGGGCGAGGGCCGACTTCGAGATGACCACGTCGTTCAAGACCCGGTCGTGCAGGAGCATCTCGCCGCCGCGGCGGACTTCGGCCGCGAGCATCATGCGGCGGTCAACGGTGTAGTCGCCGGCGAGGATGGCTTCGAGGGCGGGCGTCATCTCCTCGTGCGTGAAGTCGGCGAGGTAGCCGAGCGTGCCGTAGTTGACGCCGAGGACGGGCGTGCCGTGGTCGCCGACCATGCGGGCCGTGGCGATCATCGTCCCGTCGCCGCCGAGCACGACGATGAGGTCAACGCTGCGCACCAGCTCCGCGTGCTCCATCGTCTCGACGGCGCAGCCGGTCTCCTGCTCGACCGCCCCGCGCTCCAAGCGGGGGCCGCCGACGACGGCGATGCCGCGCGTGGCGCACCACTCGACGAGCCGGCAGATGGTCTTCAGCGCGTCCGGCTGCTGCGGCTTGATGAGAACGCCAACGCGGTGGAGGGCGGCCAGGTTCTGCATGGGCGAACGGACTAACGGGGTGCGGGAGAGTGTGCGTGCCCGGCCACCGGCGGGCGGGCGCGGCACGCGCGCGCCTCAAGGTCGAACCCGTCGGGAACTGCGGGCCAGGAAAAGCCTGAATTTGCGACGTAAAACTTGCGCGGATGATAGCCGCGCCCGCGCCGGGGTGTCAACGAAGAACCGATGTCAGATGCTAGGTGCTGGATGGTGGTTAGAGCCTCGGTCTTCCTCTGACATCTAACTTCTTTCTAAAGTTCGCGTGGTCTGTTCGGTGACGCTGGGCTGGCGGGCGGAGGCGAGCGGGGTGAACTGGGCCGCGCCGAGTTCGTTGGCGTGCGTGGGGGACGCCAGTTGCGGGGGCGCGGAGTCGGGCCGCCGCGCCGCGCCGTGCAGCAGGCGCGACCAGAAGAGCGTCAGGAGCGCGACGCTGAAGACGATGGTGAGCGAGACGAAGACGATGAGCACCTTGAACACGTCGGGCGGCAGGCCCCTCTCCGAGAGCTTGTCGAGGGCCGCGAACAGCGCGATGAGGCCGACGACGACGACGCCCAGCGTGCTCAGCCCGACGGCCCACGCGGCGGCGGGCGTGACGGCGGGTCGCCCCTCCGGCCGCGGCGCGGGCGGGTACAGGTTGCCGCCACAGCGCTTGCAGTAGTTCAACTCCTGTGACGACTCGGTGCCGCAGTGCGGGCAGAACATAAAAGCCTCCTCCGGGGAGTTAAGGAATTTTAGATTTTTGATTCGCGATTTTTAATTTCAATCGGGCGGCGCAAGTGTTGAACTGTTCTTCCAATCGCAAATCTAAAATTCTCTAACTTCTGTTTCCGTTACGCGCGCAGGACGGGCAAAGTTCGGGCTTTGAATTTGGCGCGTCGCGCGTCGCGCGCGGCCGCGGGGGCGCGGCGCGACTCCCAGACGCGGGCGAGCCGAGCCAACTCCGCGCCGTCCGAGTCTGGGTCGACGAGCGTGAGCCAGACGGGGAGCGGGAGCCACGCCCAGGCCGCGCCGTAGACCTCCGTGTTGAGTTGTTCGACGCGGCGCTCCTCGCGCCATTCCGTGTCCTGCGGCGGCACGTCCGACCAGTCGCCGTAGCAGGCGTGCTGGATGCAGGGCGCGGGCTTGGCGCGGCGGTGGACGAGGCACCCCGCCCCGCCGACGAAGAGCGGGCAGGAGTAGGTCTGCGCGAACGTGTCGCCCGCGGCCGTGAGGCCGTAGCGCGCGACCGCCTCGCGCGCCCGCGCGTAGAC
>JALZHT010000216.1 GCA_030860645.1 Acidobacteriota bacterium | reverse complement strand
CGTGGCGCAGGCCGAAGAGGGCGCGGCCGAACTCCTCCTCGTCGGCCACAACCCCGGCATGGAGGAACTGCTCGAACTCCTCACCGGCGAAGTCCGCCGCATGCCGACCGCCGCGCTCGCCCGCATCCAGCTCGACATAGACAAGTGGGCCAAACTGCGCGAGCGCACCGGCCGCCTCGAATGGCACGTCAAGGCGAAAGAACTTTAGTTTCGAGTTGCGAGTTTCGGGTTTCGAGTTAAAGATGATTCCTTAGCCCGCAACTCAAGCTTCAACCCGGTAGGGCTTTCAAACTCGAAACCCGAAACTCGCAACTCGAAACTTTTGTATGTTGAGCATTGACGGCTCATTCGGCGAGGGCGGGGGGCAGATCATCCGCACGTCGCTGGCTCTCTCGCTGGTGACGGGCAGGGCCTTCCGCGTCTACAACGTGCGCGCGCGGCGCGCGAAGCCGGGCCTCCAGCCGCAGCACCTGACGGCCGTGAAGGCCGCCGCCGAGGTGGGCCGGGCGCGCGTGGACGGGGCGGGCGTCGGCGCGAAGGAGTTCACGTTCGTCCCCGGCGAAGTCTCTCCGGGGCAGTACCGCTTCCCCATCGGCACGGCCGGGAGCACGACGCTCGTCTTGCAGGCCGTCCTCCCGCCGCTGATGCGCGCCCCGGGGCCGAGCCTACTCACCTTCGAGGGCGGCACGCACAACCCGCACGCCCCGCCCTTCGAGTTCATCGAGAAGACGTTTTTGCCGCTCGTCAACCGGACGGGGCCGGCGGTGACGGTGGAGCTTGAGCGCTACGGCTTCTACCCGCCGGGCGGCGGCCGCTTCAGCGTCTACGTCGAGCCGGCGGCCGAGCCGCGCCGCCTCGACATCGTCGAGCGCGGCCTCGTCCTCGCCGAGCGCGCCCGCGCCCTCTGCGTCAACCTCCGCCCCGACATCGGCGAGCGCGAGCTGAAGGTCGTCGGCGAGCAGATGGGCCTCCCGCTCGACCACCTGCAACTCGACGCCTCCGACAACGCCATCAGCCCCGGCAACGTCCTCACCGTCGAGATCGAGAGCGAGAACCTCACCGAAGTCTTCACCGGCATCGGCCAGCGCGGCGTCCCCGCCGAACAGATCGCCTCGCGCGCCGTCGAAGAGGCCAAAAAATATTTAGACATCGGCGCGCCCGTCGGCGAACACCTCGCCGACCAACTCCTCATCCCCCTCGCCCTCGCCCGCGGCGGCTCCTACACCACCGGCCCCCTCTCGCTCCACACCACCACCAACATCGAAGTCATCAAAGAATTCCACCCCGTCGAAATCAACACCACGCAACTGACGGAGGAGGTCTGGAAGATTGAGGTTCGCGCCTAAAGTGTTACGGCGGGCGCGGGCAGTTGAAAGCCCGCAGCCCTCTCGGGGTCGGCGGGAGGTGTGAGCGGCAGGCGCGCGGCGACTGAACCTCAGTCCCCGCCGTCGGGTGCGGCCGTCAACTCTGCGGCCTTGAGGGCGACGATGGCGGGGTCGAGGGTGGTCTTGAAGGTGATGACATTGGGGGGGACGTTGGTCAAGGGGTCGCGGCTGCCGCGGAGGTCTTCCCAGGCGGCGAGGATGAAGTGGCGGAGCCGGGCGTGTTCGAAGTCGCGGAGGCGCTCGCGGAGGCGGGTGGGCGTCCAGAAGCCGAGGACTTCGAGGTGGACGTGCGCGCCCGAGGGGTGGCGCAGAAGGAAGTCGGGGATGAAGGCGCTGTCGCCCAAATCTATGACCTCGGTGCTGCGCTCCAGCGTCCAACAGCCTCCGCCGCGCGCCCAGGTGGCGGCGAGTTTTTCGATGACGGGGTTTTCGTAGCCGCCGACGCTGACGTAGTGCGAGCGCAGGCGGGTCTGTTCGCTCGTCAGCTCGAAGTAGGCCGGGCGTTCGCGCTTGTGGTTCTGAATTTCGGCGCGCATGCGCCAGCCGCGGCAGAGGAGGAGCGCGGGCAGGAAGACGGCCATCTGGACGCCGTACTTCTGCGAGCGCTGGAAGATGGAGGCCGGGCCGTCGAGGCGGATTTCGTAGCCGGCGCGCGGGTTGCCGCGCACCGTGTGGATGAGCCGGTACTCTTTGACCGCGCCGAACAGCTCGCGGTAGCCCTCGGCCTCCTGCGGCTCGACCCACAGCCGCAGCTCGACGCAGCGGTAAAGGAGCGCCTGCGCCTGCGCGAGGTTGTAGAGGTCGAGGAGTTCGGCGGGCGAGGGCCGGTCGAAGGCGTTGAGCCGCTGGTTCTCGGGGAGGTCGGCGTAGAGGCTTTCGAGCAGGCGGCCCGGCTCGCAGGCCAGCTCGCGCGCGGCTTCGAGGACGACGCCCGCGCGCGCCTCGTCCGAGACGACCGGGTGCGCGTGGCGGGCCTTGAGGAAGAGCGCGCGGCGCAACTCTTCGGGCGCGACGGGCGCGTCCGTGTCGAACTCGCAGCGGTCGGTCAGGAGCTTAATCAGCCCGCGCAGGATTTTGTAATCCGTCCCCGTCCCGACGTACTCGTGCAGAGACTCTTCGAGCGCCGCCCGCGCCGCGCCCTCGTGCTCGGCGAAAATGGCGATCAAATCCTCGGCCGCGCGCAGATACTCCTCGTCTCCGGGGTCAACGTAGCGCGGCTTGATGCGGTCGCCGCGCTGCCAGCTCATGGCTAAGTCAGCGGTCAACATAAAAAGCGGGTGCTGGGTGTGTTGGGTGCCGGGTGCTGGGTTAATAGCGAGTTGTCCTTAACCCAGCACCCGGCACCTAGAACCCAAAACCTTTTCCCGTCGTCACCATTCGATAAACGTCGGACTCTCCGCCGGGCGGCCGCCCTCGCGGAACTGGTCGCCGCCGCGCCGCCGGCTGATGTTCTCCTCGGTCGTGTCCTGCGTGACGACTTCGTAGAGGGTGGCCTCCTTGCCGGGGAGTTTGCGGAGGATGCGGCCGAGGCGCTGGACGTGCTCGCGCGTCGAGCCGGAACCGGAGAGGACGACGGCGACGGAGGCGTCGGGGATGTTGACGCCCTCGTTCAAGACCTTCGACGTGGCGAGCGCCAGCACCTCGCCCGCGTTGAAGGCTTCGAGCCACGCGCGCCGCTCCTTGATGCCGGTCGCGTGCGTGATAGCGGGTATCAAAAACTTCTGCGAGATGCGGTAGACCATCTCGTTCTCGGCCGTGAAGATCAGAACCTTCTCGCGGCGGTGGCGCTGCAACAGCTCGGCGAGCACGCGCAGCTTCGCGTCCGTCCCCAGGGCGATGCGCTTCGACTCGCGGTAGGCCATCATCGCGCGCCGCCCCTCGCTGCTGCGCGCGCTCGCCGCGACGAACATCTGCCAGCCCATCAAAGTGCTCAGGCCGATCCCCTTCCCCCGCAGGAACGCGCGGAAGATGTCGCGCTCGCGCTCGTAAGCCTCGCGCTCCCCGGCAGACAGCTCGACGCGCAGCCGCACGACCGAGTAGTCCGAGAGGTACTCGCCGGCCAGCTCGTGCGTCTCGCGCCGCAGGACGAAGGGGCCGATGAGACTTTCGAGCAGGCTCTCCGCGCCGTCGGCCCGCTCGGGCGTGGCGGTGAGGCCGAGGCGGAAGGGGGCGATTGCCATCTCGGCGGCGACGCGGTGGACGCCCGAAGGGAGGTGGTGGCACTCGTCGAAGATGAGGAGGCCGAACTGGTTGCCGAGCCGTTCCATGAAGCGGAAGGCCGAGGCGTAGGTCGTCACCGTCAGCGCGCCCGTCTCGAAGTAGCCGCCGCCGATGAGGCCGACCTCGGCGCTGAAGCAGGAGAGCAGGAGGTCGTACCACTGGTTCATCAGGTCGAGCGTGGGGACGACGACCAGCGTCGAGCGCTTCACCTGCTCGATAGCCATCTGCGCGACGAGGCTCTTGCCCGCGCCCGTCGGCAGCACGACGACGCCGCGCGAGCCGGCCTTGCGCCACCCGGCGATGGCCTGCTCCTGGTACGGGCGCGGCTCGACGAGGAGTTTGGTCGGGAAGTCGAACTCGTGGTAGGCGCGGGCGCGGTCTTCAAAAGTGACCTTCGCGCGGACGAGTTCCGTCAGCACCTCGCGGTAGGCCCACGCCGGCGCGCGCCAGCGCATCACGCGCTCGTCCCAACGCAGCGCCGCCGGCACGCGCGCCTCGCGCCCCGCCCCGTCGAGCAGGAGCGTGCCGGAGTCGAAACGCAGGACGAGGGGCGTCGCGCTCATGGGGGAAGATTACACGGGAAAAGGTTCTGGGTGTTAGGTGCTGGGTGCTGGGGAAAAGCAAGTTGTCTTTATCCCAGCACCCAGCAGCCTCTTTTCAGGCCGCCGCCTTCTTCATCAACATGCCCTTCAGCAGCGCGAGCACCTCGGCCCGGTCGGCGTTCGTCAGCTCCTCGACGCCCGCCGCGCCGAACTTCTTCCTGATCCAGGCGTTCAACTGCTCCTCGGTCTTCCCCAGGGCGCGGCACGCGGCGCGAATCTCCTCCCCGAAATCGGCCGCGCCCGCGCGGGGCGGCGACTCGTCCGGCGTCGAACCGGCGGGCGCGTTCGTCACGTCGAAGACGGCGGCCCCGGAGTTGACGGGGGCCGGCGGCGCGTGCAGGTCTTCCACGTCCTGCGTGAAGAACTCGGAGGCGTTGACGGCGAGCAGGACTGCGCCCACCAAGCTGCGCTTCTGCGCCATCTTCTGGATGGTGTTGACCTGGTCGGCGATGTCGGGGTTGAAGACGCGGCCGGTCTGCTGCGACTCGACTCCCTGGTCGCCGTCGCGGAACTTCGCGCCGCAGCCGCCGCGCTTCTTGAAGCAGAGCCAGCCGCCGCCGTACTCCTCGCGCCCCTTGATGATGGCCGCCTGCCCGCAGGCCGGGCACACGCGCTGCGCCTCGCGCCAGCGGTACTTCGTCTCGCGCGAGTTGCACGAGCCGTCGCCCTCGGCGATGAGCAGGTCGCCGCGCGAGAGCTGGCAGCGGTAGAGGTAGTAGAAGAAAGGCTCGCCGCCGTGGGCCTCGCCCGCCCAGTCCTCGATGCGCTCCAGCAGTTGGAAGCGCGTCGAGAGGCCGAAGAAGGTGGTCAGCTTCTCCGCGCCGGGCTTCAAGAGCGTCCGCTTCTCCGTGCCGGGGATGACGCCGTAGTCCACGTCCCTGCGCAGCACGCGGCTCACGAACTCGGTCACGGCGCTGTAGCGCTCGACCGCCAGCTCAATCGACATCGCCGGCATGAACTGCGACCGCTCGACCAGAGACACGACCGGCCCGGCCGACTCCTTAAACTCTTCGCCCATAAGAACCCCTTGAAAAAGTTTCGAGTTGCGGGTTTCGAGTTTTAAGAAATTGTTTTGAACTCGAAACTCGAAACTTCAAACTCGAAACCCGTTCGTCAGAACGGTATCTCGTCGTCTCCCATCTGCGGCGCGGTGGCGTTGGTGCGGCCCGCGCCGCCGCGCGGCGAGGCGGAGGCCGCCTGCGCGGTCTGCCGGACGGGGATGCCCTCGACGCCGGAGCCGCCGTCGAGGAAGCGCACGTCCGAGGCGTTGATTTCGAGCGTGTGGCGGGCACGGCCGTCGCGGTCGGTCCACTCCTCGACGTGGAGGCGGCCCTCGACGTAGACCTGCCGGCCCTTCGTCAGGTACTTCGAGGCCGTCTCGGCCTGCTTGCCCCAGACCGTCACGCGGAACCAGGTGGTCACGTCCTGCTGCTCGCCCCCCTTGTCCTTGCGCCGCTCGTTCGACGCCATCGTGAACGAGCAGACGGCCGTCCCCTGCGGCGTGAAGCGCATCTCGGGGTCGCGCCCCAGGTTGCCGACGACGATGATCTTGTTGAACGACATTCCGATCTCACTCCTCATGCTCAATAT
>JALZHT010000215.1 GCA_030860645.1 Acidobacteriota bacterium | reverse complement strand
CCGTGCGCCAGCCGGTGGACTCGTCGGGCTGGAAGACGCGCGGGGCGGCCGGGGCGTTCGGCGCGGCGGTCGGCGCGGGCGTCGGCGCGACGTTCATGCCCGAGCCGGACACGGCGACGCGCTGCGGGGGCGTGTAGAAGGGGCTGGTCTCGGCGGCGGCCGGGGCGACGCGCCAGAAGTAGTCGCCCTTCGGCAGCCCGCGCACGATGTACTGCCGGCCCTCGACCGCCTGGTCGAAGACGATATCCTGAAACTTCTCGTCGGTCGCCAGTTGGAGGCGGTAGCGGTTAACGCCGGGCGTCCCCTGCCACTGGACGAGGATTGCAGAAGAGGAGACCATGCGCGCCTCGGGCTGTTGCGCGGCGGGCTTCGCCGGCCCGGTCTGTGGCGGCGCGGGCGTGCGCGCACGCGCACGCGCACGCCTCTGCGCGCCTTCGGCGAGGGCCGCGGGGGCGGCGAGCGCGAGGCCGAGGCCGAGCAGGGCGAGGGCTTTGACGTGGGCGGGTGTGTGAGTCATGGGGCCTCGTTCAGTTTGTAGCCGACGCCGCGGACTGTCAGGACGTAGCGCGGGTTCTTCGGGTCGGCCTCGATCTTGCGGCGCAGGCGGTTGATGTGGGGGTCGACGTTGCGCTGGTAGCCCTCGTACTCGGTGCTCCAGACCTCGTCGAGCAGGTCGTTGCGCGACCAGGCGCGGCCCGGCTCGCTGGCGAGCCGTTCGAGGATGTGGAATTCGAGCGGGGTGAGTTCGACGCGGTGGCCGCCGACCGAGACCTCGTGGCGGCGCTTGTCAATGACGAGGTCGCCGATCTCGAAGCGGTCTTTCTTGTCGTCCTCGGGCTGCGACCAGCGCCCGGCGCGGCGCAGAAGCGCCTCGACCCTCACCTCCAGCTCGCGCGGGCTGAAGGGTTTCGCCAGGTAGTCGTCGGCGCCGGCCTGGAAGCCGGCCACCTTGTCGTCTACGGCGTCGTGCGCCGTCAGGAACATCGCGGGCGTCAGCACCCCGCGGTCGCGCACGCGCCGGAGCAGTTCGAGTCCGGACATGCCGGGCATCGTGACGTCGAAGATGAAGCAGTCGAAACGGCCCGAGAGCGCGTGTTCGAGCGCCTCCTCGGCGCTCTCCTTCTCCTCGACCTCGAAGCCCAGCCGGCGGAAGTACTCGGCCAGCAGCAGACGCATGCTCACGTCGTCGTCAACAATCAGAATCCTCAGCTTCACGCTTCTCCAATTCGGGATGGTGTCGGGGCCGAGGGAGCAGCCCCCTTGCTCGCGTGGCGCGATTATAACCCAAAGGAGGGATTTTTGATTTTAGATTTGCGATTTTCGACCGGGAGAGGCCGGCCCCGCCGATTTCAATCGAAAATCAACAATCGAAAATCAAAAACCCCTCCCTTGACGCCGTAACCGCATGCTCCGTATAGTTTTTCTTTACCGGCGCGGTTTAAATTTCACCTCCCTTTCGGGCACGGCCGAGCACAGTTTTTCACTGACGTGTAATGCGCGACCTCCGGCGACTCCTATCCTACCTCAAGCCGCACTGGGGCAAGTTCGCCCTCGCCACGGTCGCCATGTTCGCCGTCGGCCTCTTGCAGAGCGCCATCGGCGCGCTCATCGTCCCCATCTTCGACCAGGCGCTGCGCCAGGGCGGGGCCGACGGCGAGCGCACGCCGACCCTCTTCGGCCTCCAGAATTTCATCCCCGATTCGGGCTTCGCCGCCTGGCGCACCATCGCCGTCCTGCTCATCATCTTCACGGTCGTCAAGGGCGTGGCCGAGTACTTCTCGACCTACCTGATGGCGCGCGTCGGGCAGGAGTCGGTGCTGCGCCTGCGGCGCGAGATGTACGCGCACCTGCACGCGCAGTCGGCCGACTTCTTCGGCCGCTACCGCACCAACTATCTCGTCTCGCGCCTCGTCGGGTCGGCCGCCGCCATCGAGACGGCCGTCTCGCACACGCTGCGCGACATGCTGCGCGAGGGCTTCACGCTCATCTTCTTCCTCGCGGCCTCGTTCTACTACTCGTGGCGGCTGACGCTCGGCTCGCTCGCCATCGCGCCCGTCATCGGCGTCCTCACGGCGCGCTTCGGCGGGCGGCTGCGCAACCTCGCGCGCGAGTCGTTCGAGGGCGGCCAGCGCCTCGTCGACACGGCCCAGGAGGCGCTCTCGAACCAATCCATCGTCAAAGCCTACGTCGCCGAGGAGCACGAGCGGGGCCGTTTCTCGCGCGTGGCCGAGCAGATCATGCGCGCCAACCTGCGCACCGCGAAGATTCACGGCCTCGCGCCGCCGACCATCGAGATGATCGGCGTGGTCGCCGTCGCCGTCCTGCTCTTCTTCGCGCAGCGCGAGATCATCTCGGGCCGCATGAACCCGGCGCAGTTCATCACCTTCCTCTTCTTCCTCTTCTCCAGCTACGACCCGATGCGCAAGCTCTCGCGCCTGCACAACGGGATGGAGCAGGCGCTCGCCGCCGCGCGCCACGTCTGGGAGGTTTTGGACGAGCACGAGGAGACGGTCGAGAAGCCGGACGCCGCCGTGCTCCAGCCCCTGCGCGAGGCGATTGAGCTGCGCGGCGTCTACTTCCGCTACGGGAAGGAGGAGCGGCGCGTGCTGCGCGACATCTCCTTACGCATCCCGGCCGGGCAGATGGTCGCGCTCGTCGGCGAGTCGGGCGGCGGCAAGTCGACGCTGACGAAACTCATCCCGCGCTTCCACGACCCGCTCGAAGGCTCCGTCCACTGGGACGGCACCGACCTGCGCGACGCGAACCTCCGCTCGCTGCGCTCCAACATCGCGCTCGTCACGCAGGAGACGATCCTTTTTAACGACACGGTGCGCTACAACATCGCCTACGGCCGCCCCGACGCCACCGACGCCGAGGTCGAGGAGGCCGCGCGCGTCGCCTACGCGCACGACTTCATCATGGAGCTGCCGGCCGGCTACGAGACGGTCGTCGGCGAGCGCGGCGTCTTCCTCTCGGGCGGCCAGCGGCAGCGGCTCGCCATCGCGCGCGCCGTCCTCGCCAACGCCTCCGTGCTCGTCCTCGACGAGGCGACCTCGGCCCTCGACGCCGAGTCCGAGAGGCTCGTGCAGAAGGCGCTCGCCAACCTGACGCGCGGCCGCACGACCGTCGTCATCGCCCACCGGCTCTCGACCGTCCGCCGCTCCGACCAGATCGTCGTCATCGAGCGCGGCCGCATCATCGAGACCGGCCGGCACGCCGAACTCCTCGCCCAGAACGGCCCCTACCGCCGCCTCTACGAGCTGCAATTCGCCGACGAGGAGGAGACCGAAGAAGTAGCCAGTAGTCAGTAGCCGGTAGTAAAATCGTTCTGCCAACGGCTGCTGTCCATGCCGGCACTCACCCGACGTAAGACAAAATCTGCTGACTACTGGCTACTGACTACTTATGAAATCCATGACCGGCTTCGGCCGCGGGACGTTGCAGGGCGAGGGCTTCGCCGTCGCCGTTGACCTCAAGACCGTCAACAACCGCTTCCTCGACGTGCACCTGCGTGCCAGCGCGGAACTCTCCTCGGTCGAGTCGGTCGTGCGCCGGCGCATCGGCGAGCGGCTCTCGCGCGGCCGCGTCGACGTGAACGTCACCGTCGACCGCACCTCCGAGGTCAGCTACGAACTGAACCGCCCGCTCATCGCCGGCTTCATCCAGGCGATGCGCGCCATGCAGCAGGAGTTCGGGCTGGCGGGCGAGCCGGACATCAACGTGCTGGCGCGGCTGCCCGGCGCGATGCAGGCGGCCCGCAACGGCGTCAGCGACGAGATGCTGGGCGGCGTCGAGCAGGCGCTCGCGCAGGCGCTCGACGAGCTGGAGGAGATGCGCCGGCGCGAGGGCGAGGCGCTGGCCGCCGAGATGCGCGCGCGCCTCGACGAGATCGAGCGCCACCTGCCGATCATCGAGTCGCTGTCGGGCGAGCAGGTCGAGAACTACCGCGCGCGCGTCAACCGACGCATCAGCGAGCTCCTGGCGCGCGACGGGCTGGAGATCGTCGAACTCGACCAGGGCCGGCTCGCGCAGGAGGTCGCCTACCTCGCCGACCGCAGCGACATCACCGAGGAGCTCGCGCGGCTGCGCAGCCACGTCTCGCAGTTCCGCGACGCCGTGGACTCCGAGGGGGACACCGGCAAGCGGCTCGACTTCATTTTGCAGGAGCTGAACCGCGAGGCCAACACCGTGCTCTCCAAATCCACCGACCTCGTCATCAAGGAGGCGGCCATCTCGATCAAGGCCGCGGTCGAGAAGCTCCGCGAACAGGTGCAGAACGTTGAGTGACGAGCGACGCCCCGCGCCGGAAGAACCGCCAGGCTATCAAGGCATCCTCTTCGTCATCAGCTCGCCCTCGGGCGGCGGCAAGGGCACGCTCATCCGGCGCGTGCTCGGCGGGGTGCCCGGCCTCAGCTACTCCGTCTCGTGGACGACCCGCGCGCCGCGCCCCGGCGAGCGCGACGGCGTCAACTACCACTTCGTCACGCCCGAGGAGTTCGCCCGCATGCGCGCGGCGAACGGCTTCCTCGAATGGGCGGTCGTGCACGGCAACTTCTACGGGACGGCGCGCAGCGTCGTGGCGCAGGAGTTGAGCGAGGGCCACGACATCATCCTGGAGATCGACGTGCAGGGCGCGGCGGCCGTGCGCGCGGCGATGACGGATGTCGTCGGCGTCTTCATCCTGCCGCCGTCGCTCGACGTGCTGCGGGCCCGCCTGAGCGCGCGCATGACGGAGCGGCCCGAGGAGCTGGCCCTGCGCCTGCGCAACGCGCGCGGCGAGGTCGAGCAGTACCGACACTTCGACTATTTGATTCTGAACGACGAAGTGGAGCGGGCCGCGACGCAGTTGGCGTCAATCGTCCACGCGGAGCGGGCGCGGCGCGAGCGGCAGGAGTGGCTGGCGCGGCGCGTGCTCGCCAGCTTCAGCGAGCCCGCGGGCGTTGAATAAATGGGCCAAAGGCGCTATAACAAAGAGTCATCATACGATCACGAAATGATGAGGAGACCGGCCGTGGGGCCGGGTTGGAGATGATGAGCAAAGCTCCCGAAGCAAAAGATTCCGAAAACCCGCAGACGCCGGAGAACCAGACTCCCGAAATGGATTCCAAATACCGCATGATCATCGTCGCCGCGCAGCGCAGCAAGCAGCTCCAGAGGGGCGCGCGCCCCCGCGTCGAACTCGACCCGCAGCGCCACAAGCCGACCCGCATCGCCCTCGAAGAGGTGCAGCGCGGCAAGATCGAATTCTCCATCATCGACAAAGAGTAATCGGATTGCGGGATGAGGGGTGCGGGTTGCGGAATGAAAGACGAGACGCTCTTTCATTCCGCAGTCGTCATTCACGCCCGCGGCCTCGCTCTGTTAAGTAGGCGAGTTCCGCCGCCCGCGCCTCGCGCTCCTCGGCGATGGCGAGGTAGGCGGCGTTCCGCCCCGCCCTGTCCCAGCGCCCGCCCTCGCGCAGCGCGCCCCAGTAGCCGCGCAGGTACGTCCTGAAGAACCTCGGGTAGCCGCTCCGCTCGTATTGCAGGACGTGCGCGGCCTCGTGCACCATCAGCCAACCGCTCACCGTCGCCCGCCCCCCCGCGTCCCTCCCGACCAGCCGCGACCTGACGAAGACGTGCCGCCCGAACGTGATGCCGCTGATCCCGATTAGCCTCGTCAGGAGGTCGGCGAACCGGCCGCCGTGGATTTGAATCGGCGGCAGCGTCAGGCCGGGGTCATTCGTGTGCCTGCGGAAGAAGGCTTCGACGCGCTGGTGAGTCTCGGCGGAGAGTTTCATCGGCTGATAAGTTTCGGGTTT
>JALZHT010000890.1 GCA_030860645.1 Acidobacteriota bacterium | reverse complement strand
CTCTGGTCGGGGGCGCGCGCGGCCGAGTTGACGCCGAAGGCCGAGGCCGCCACGATTGAGCCGCTGGCGTCGCTCCTCGCCAACAATCCCGACTTCGGCGTCCGCATCGAAGCCTACGCGGACAGCCGCGGCGACGAGGCCGAGTTGCAAAAGCTGACGCAGGATCGCGCCGAGGCGCTCGCCGGCCGCCTCGTCTCCGCCGGCGTCGACGGCGCGCGCATCCAGGCGAGCGGCAGGGGCACCTCGAACCCGGTCGCGGCCAACAGCACCCCCGCCGGCCGCCAGCGCAACCGCCGCATCGAACTCACCCTCGTCCCCGCCGCCGGTGGCGACGCCGCGGCATCGAATTAGGCAAAGGGTGCCGGGTGCCGGGTGCTGGGAAAAGCAAGTCGCTTTTTAACCCCGGCACCCAGCACCTAACACCCAAAACCTTTTTTTTAGCCGTGTCTCTTCTCGAAATCCTACAGCTCGTCGGTTACAGCACGGCGGCGGCGCTGCACCTGTGGGTGGGGGCGCTGCTGGTGAAGCGCCGGCGGGGGCTGGGGAAGATCGAGCGCGTGTTGATGCCGCTGGCCTTCGCCGTCGGCGTGTGGCACGCCTCGAACCTCTTCGTCACGCTGCACGAGATGCTGGGGCTGGCGCGCGACCGCTGGACTCCGACGCTGCGCGCGGCCGACACGCTGGCCGTCGTCAGCATCACGCTCACCTACTCGCTCCTCCTCCACGTCCACCTGCACCTGTGGGCCGACGCGCGCGGGCGGCCGCTTAACTTCACGGAGCGGGCGCGCGTCTACCTCTCCTACGTGCCCGCGCTCTTCCTCGGGTACGCCGCGCCGAAAATCTGGGTCGGCGGTTACGCGCCGATGTTCGAGAAGCTCTCGAACCTGCTGCTGCCGTTCGCGCTGTGGGCGGCGTACGTCCTGTGCCTCGTCGCGATCACGGACTTCCTCATCGCGCGCCTCAGCCCCTCGCGCAGCGAGAGGCGTCTGATGCAGACGCTGGCCGCCTCCTTCCTCGCCATCGCGGCGCTCATCCTCGGCGTCTACGCCTTCCGCCTCGGCGCGGGGACGCCGGCGGGGGCGTACCTCGCGACGCTCGCCAACCTCGGCTCGCTGCTGCCGACGGCGCTCCTCGCCTACCACATCTACCGCTACCGCTACCTCGAACTCATCCTCAAGGAGAGCCTCATCGTGGCGTCGTTCGCCGCGGTCGTCCTCGTCGTCTACCTCTACGGCATCCGCACCTTCGCGCTGTGGCTGACGGCGCGCTACGGGCTGCGGGCGGGGGCGGTGGAGTCTTTGATGATCTTGATGCTGGCGCTCGTCGCGTCGCCGCTGCGGCGGTGGCTCGACCGCCGCTTCCGCGAACTCTTCGTCGAGGAGACGGCGCTCGTGCGCGACGTGGCGGCGCGCGTCGGCGCGTCGGCCGGGCGGTTCCGGCAACTGCCGGAACTGCTCCGCTTCGTCGAGGGGCGCGCGGCCGAGGGGCTGGGCCTGCGCCGCGTGCGGCTGCTCGTCTTGAAGCTCGGGGAGGGAGGGGAGGTCGAGGCGGGTGAAGAGTCGGCGTGGGCGGCGAGAGTGCTGGAGCGTTCGCGCGAGGCGGGCTGGCGTCCGGTCGAGGCGGAGCCTCTGCTGCGCGAGCGCGGGTATGAGATTGCGTTCCCGCTGCGGCGCGAGCGGAGGGAGGCGGGCGTGATGCTCGTTGACGCCGCGCCGGACGCGCTGACCTACGACGTGCGGGCCGTGCTCGAAATGCTCGCGGGGCAGGTCGCCATCGCCGTCGAGGACTGCCGCCTCGTCGAGGAGAACGTGCGGCTCGAACGGCGCATCGCGCAGAGCGAGCGCCTCGCCGCGCTCGGGCGGATGGCCGCCACCGTGGCGCACGAAGTCAAGAACCCGCTCTCGGCCATCAAGTCCATCGCGCAGGTCATGCGCGAGGACGAGCGCGTCAGCGAGGAGTACGGCCGCGACCTCAATCTCATCGTCGGCGAGACCGACCGCCTCTCCCGCACCGTCTCGCAGATGCTCAGCTTCGCCCGCTCGGCCCCCCACGGCGAGCCGCCCCGGCGCGCCGACGAGCTGATCGCCGCCGTCCTCGAACTCTTCCGCGGCGAGGCGGCCAACTGCAAAGTCACGCTCCGGGCC
>JALZHT010000889.1 GCA_030860645.1 Acidobacteriota bacterium | reverse complement strand
ATCCTGGCCCGCCTTTGCGGGGCGAGTGTAACAGAATTGACGATACAGAGGCGAGCACTTTTAGAGGCCCAGACGCCTGACGCGGAGTAGTTCGGAGACCTCCGCACGCAATCCCCTGCGCGACGACACGCCGAGCCGAGTCACCCCCGCTTCCGACGCCCCCGGGCGAGCCTCTCGGCCGGCATCCCCGGGCTCCCCTCCAACATCCAGCGGGCTGTCTCCCGCACCGCCTCCGCCTCATTCGAACCGCTGATCATGCGCGCCAGCTCGCCGACCCGCTCCTCGCGCCGCAACTCCCTCACGGTCGTCCGCGTCCGCCCCCCGTCCACCTCCTTCGAAACGACATAATGGTGGTCAGCGTAGCGCGCGATCTGTGCCTGGTGCGTGACGCATAGAACCTGCTGCGTGTGCGCCAAACCCTTCAACCTTTGCCCGACCGCGTCCGAGGCCTTCCCCCCGATCCCCGCGTCTATCTCGTCGAAGATCAATGTCACACCGGCGGCCGGGGCGTTATCGGACTCGGGGCGGCCCGCACAGACGGTGCGTAAAGCCAGCATCAGACGCGAAAGCTCGCCGCCCGAAGCCACTTTACCGAGCGGGCGCGGGCTCTCGCCGACGTTCGCCGAGAGGAAAAACTCCACGCGGTCAATCCCATCCTTCGAGAAGCCGAAGGCCTCCCGGCCGTCCCCCTCCGAATCTGCCCCCCCGGCTCCGGCGTCCACTGCGGCCGTAACTTCTGTAGGCGTCTCGACCGAAACGTTGAAGCGCGCACGCTCCATCGCCAGATGTCTGAGTTCGTTCTCGACGCTCCGCTCTAAACTGCGCGCCGCCGCGTGCCGCTTCAGGGAGAGGCCCCGGGCCAGAGCCAGGTATTCGTTTCGGGCCTCCCCCACTTGCACGACCAGCTCGCCCTCCCGCTCCGCCTCGCCGGCCAGGGCGCCCAACTGCTCCTTCAACTCCCTGCGCAAATCGATCAGCCCGTTGAGGTCGCGCCGGTATTTCCGCTTCAGCATGTCGAGTTGATTCAGGCGCTCTTCGATCTCTTCGAGCCTCCGCGGCGAGAAATCCACGCCGCCGCCGAATCCCCTCAGATTGTCGGCCACCTCGGACAGCGCCACCGAGGCGCTCTCGACCATCTCCGCCCAGCCCTCGACCCTCCCGTCAATCGACGCGAGCTCCAGAATCCTTTTCCTGACCGAAGCCAGCCGCGCCAAGACGCTCTCGTCGCTCTCGTACAGATCGAAGTGGCTCGAAGAGCACAACTCCAGGGCTTTCTCCGCGTGCGTGAGCAGGTTTCTCTCGGCCGAAAGGAGTTCGTCCTCCCCGGGCTGCGGGCCCAGCTTTTCGATTTCCGCGAGTTGGTAGCGCAGGAAATCGCCCATCCGCTCGCGCTCCGAAACCCTCTCCCTCAACTCCCGGAGCGCCTGCGAAGCATCCCGCCAGACGCCGTAGGCCCGCGCCGTGGCCCGCCGTAGCTCCTGACACTCGGCGTACACATCCAACAGCTCAAGCTGGTTATGCGCCGAGGCGAGCGCGTACTGCTCGCCCTGCCCCTGTATCTCCAGGAGCAGCGGCTGGAGCAGCTTGAGGGTCGCCGCCGTCACCCTCTGGTCGTTGACAAAAATCCGGCCGCGGCCGCTGAAGGGCAACTCCTTGCGGATGATTAACTCCTCGGTTTCGCCGACGCTGACGCCGACGCCGTCCAAGAGTTCGCCGAGCCGCCGCCGCCTGGCCTCGCCCCCGGTCTCGAAGACGCCCTCGACCAAAGCCATCTCCGCGTCCGTGCGGATCAGTTCCGCCCCGCCGCGGCGGCCGAAGAGCAGCCCCAGCGCGTCCACGATGATCGACTTGCCGGCCCCCGTCTCTCCCGTCAGAAGACACAGCCCCGGGTGCAGTTCAACTTTAAGCCGGTGGATGACGGCGAGGTTGATGATGTTAATGAACTTCAACATATAACACTCTCTCAATTAAGACGTTTCTTTAAAAGCCAACCCTCAACTCCGGTTAACAGGCGGGCCTGGTTAATACTATTCTTGACCGAACCCCCGCGCAAATGTAGTATTACGCGGTCTTCCCTACACGTCGTCGGTGAAAGGACTCTCCAAATGTCTTTCAACAAGATCACCCTGGTCGGAAACCTCGGCC
>JALZHT010000214.1 GCA_030860645.1 Acidobacteriota bacterium | reverse complement strand
CCTCGGCGCGATCCTCGCCGAGTGCGCGAAGGCCGGGCGCGACAAGCTGACCATCGTCGCCGACCCGAAGATCGAGTCGTTCGGGCTGTGGGTCGAACAACTCGTCGCCGAGAGCACGGGCAAAGAGGGGAAGGGCATCGTCCCCGTCGCGGGCGAGCCGCTCGCGGCCCCGCCCGCCTACGGCGACGACCGCCTCTTCGTCTCCATCTCCGTCGGCCGCCCCGGCGGCGAGACGGAGACGAAGCTGAAGGCGCTCGAAGCGGCCGGCCACCCCGTCATCTACCGCACGCTCACGGACGCCTACGACCTCGCCGAAGAGTTCTTCCTGTGGGAGATTGCGACGGCCTTCGCCGGCTGGCGGCTCGGGATCAACCCGTTCGACCAGCCGAACGTGCAGGAGTCGAAGGACGCGACGAGGGAGCTGCTCGAAGCCTTCAAGGTCGCGGGCCGCTTGCAGGAGCAGACCGCCCACGTCTCCGACGGCGCGCTCACGCTCTACGCCGACGACGCCACCCGCGCCGCGCTCCCCGCCGGCTCGCCCCTCGAAGCTTTGCAGGCGCATCTTTCACGCGCGGACGCGGGCGACTACATCGCGTTGCTCAATTACATCGAGGAGACGCCGGAACACGACCGCCTCCTCCGACAGGTTCGCACGCACCTGCGCGACGCCACGCGCTGCGCGACGACCACCGGCTACGGCCCGCGCTTCCTGCACTCCACGGGCCAGCTCCACAAGGGCGGCCCCGACTCCGGCGTCTTCCTGCAAATCACCGCCGCGGACGCGCGCGACCTCGAAATCCCCGGCGAGCCTTTCACCTTCAGCGTCCTCAAACAGGCGCAGGCCCTCGGCGACTTCCGCTCGCTCTCGACCCGCGGCCGCCGCGCCCTCCGCGTAGACCTCGGCGCGGACGCCGCCGCCGGCCTCCAACGTCTCTACGACCTCGTCCGCGAAGCGCTCCCGGTCTCCGGCGCGACCGGGGCGAAATAGGAGTGCGGAGTGCGGAGTGCTGAATTAAAACACCTTCTTAAATTCTGCACTCTGCACTCATAGTGAGGAGGAAAATGTCTGCCCCCGAACAGACGACGAAGACCGCGAAGATCGGACTGATCGGCCTCGGCGTGATGGGCGAGAACCTGGCGCTCAACATCGAGCGCAACGGCTACCCCATCGCCGTCTTCAACCGCGACCCGGCGAAGGTCGAAGACTTCGTCGCCCGCGCCGGGGGCAAGCAGGTCGTCGGCACGCGCTCGCCCGAAGAGTTCGTCCGTTCGCTCGAACGCCCGCGCAAGATCATCCTACTCGTCAAGGCCGGCGACCCCGTAGACTGGACGATCAACCAGGTCAAGCCCTTCCTCGACCCCGGCGACATCATCATAGACGGCGGCAACTCCCACTTCCTCGACACCGTGCGGCGCGAGAAGCAGTTACGCGACGAGGGCTTACGCTTCATCGGCTCGGGCGTCTCGGGCGGCGAGAAGGGGGCGCTGTGGGGGCCGTCCTTAATGCCGGGCGGCGACCGCGAGGCTTACGAACAGATACGGCCCGTCTGGGAGGCCATCGCGGCGAAGGTGGACGACGGCCCTTGCGTCACCTACATCGGGCCGGGCGGCGCGGGCCACTTCGTCAAGATGGTGCACAACGGCATCGAGTACGGCGACATGCAGCTCATCGCCGAGGCGTACGACATCATGCGCCGCGCCCTCGGCATGACGGCCGGCGAGATGGCCGAGGTCTTCGACGAGTGGAACCGCGGCGACCTCGAATCCTTCCTCATCGAGATCACGGCCAAAATCCTCCGCGTCGAAGACCCCGAGACGGGCCGGCCGCTCGTTGACCTCGTGCTCGACAAGGCGGGGCAGAAGGGCACGGGCAAGTGGACTTCCGACGTGGCGCTCGAACTCGGCGTCATCATCCCGACCATAGATGCGGCCGTCGACACACGTAGCCTCTCGGCGCGCAAGGCGGAGCGCGTCGAGGCGAGCCGGCACGTCGCCGGGCCGCCGCGCGCGGCCTTCGACGGCGACCGGGCCGAGATGATCGCCTGCGTCCGCGACGCGCTCTACGCCTCGAAGATTTGCTCGTACGCGCAGGGCATGAGCCTCATCCGCGCCGGCTCGGAGAATTGGGGCTGGGGCATCGACCTCGGCGAGACGGCGCGCATCTGGAAGGGCGGCTGCATCATCCGCGCGCAGTTCCTCGGCAAGATCAAGGACGCCTACCGCCGCCGCGCCGACCTGCCCAGCCTCCTCCTCGACCCCGACTTCAACGACTACATCCAGCGCGCCCAGAGTAACTGGCGGCGGGCGGTGACGACCGCCATGCGGCTCGGCATCCCCGTCCCCGGCATGTCGGCCTCGGTCGGCTACTTCGACACCTACCGCACCGCCGACCTGCCGCTCAACCTCACCCAGGCGCAGCGCGACTTCTTCGGCTCGCACACCTACGAGCGCGCGGACAGACCCGACGCCGGCCCGGTGCACACGGAGTGGGAGGAGCTGTTGGAAAAACAGAAAAGCCGGGAATCGTAAATCGTGAATCGTCAACCGAGACAAGCAGTGGCGATTGACGATTCACGATTGACGATTCCCGAGTTCTTATATGGCAGCCACACTGGAAAACCCTCTGCGCGTCGGGATGCGCCTGGAGCGGGCGGCGGAGCCATGCGCGGTCGTCATCTTCGGGGCGTCGGGCGACCTGGCGAAGCGGAAGCTGATCCCGGCCCTCTACCGGCTCGTGCAGGAGCGTCTGCTGCCGGCCGAGTTCGCCATCGTCGGCCTCGGGCGCACGGCGATGACGGACGACGAGTTCCGCGAGCGGATGAAGGCTTCGGTCGCGGAGTTCTCCGAGGCGAAGGGCGTTGACGAGGAGGTCTGGCGCTCGTTCGCGCAGGGCCTCCGCTACCTGCCCTCGAACATCCAGAACCCGGAGGACTACGTCAGGCTCGCGGCGCTCCTCGAAGAGGTCGACCGCGGGCGCGGCACGCAGGGCAACCGGCTGTTCTACCTCTCGACCGCGCCGGAATTTTACGCCGAGGCCGTCCGCCGGTTGGGCGAGGCCGGGCTGTCGAAATCCGCGAAGGGCTGGGTGAGGGTCATCGTCGAGAAGCCCTTCGGGACGAGCCTGGAGAGCGCGCGCGAGCTGAACCGGCAAATCCTCCGCCACCTCGACGAGCGGCAGGTCTACCGCATTGACCACTACCTCGGCAAAGAGACCGTCCAGAACCTCCTCGTCTTCCGCTTCGCCAACGGCATCTTCGAGCCGCTGTGGAACCGGCAGTACGTTGACCACGTCCAGGTCACGAACGCCGAGACGGTCGGCGTCGAGGGGCGCGGCGGCTACTACGAGCAGGCGGGCGTGGTGCGCGACATGATCCAGAACCACGTCTTCCAGGTGCTCTCGCTCGTGGCGATGGAGCCGCCGGCGACCCTCTCGGCCGAGAACGTGCGCGACGAGAAGATCAAGGCCCTGCACTCGGCCCGCGAGTTCACGCCGGCGCGGGTGCGCGCCGAGTGCGTGCGCGGGCAGTACGGGGCCGGCTCCATCGGCGGCCGGCCCGTGCCCGGCTACCGCGAGGAGCCGGGCGTCGCCGCGGACTCGGCGACCGAGACCTTCGCCGCGCTCACGATGTGGTTCGACAACTGGCGCTGGTCGGGCGTGCCCTTCTTCATCCGCTCGGGCAAGCGGCTGGCGAAGCGGGTGACGGAGATCGCCATCCAGTTCAAGTCGGCCCCGCACCAGCTCTTCGGCGCGGAGGCGATGGAGCACGTCGCCCCGAACCAGCTCGTCATCCGCATCCAGCCCGACGAGGGCATCACCCTGCGCGTGGCCGCGAAGGTGCCGGGGCAGACGACGCGCATCCGCGACGTGAACATGGACTTCCGCTACGGCGCGTCCTTCGGCGTCCAGCTCGCCGAAGCCTACGAGCGGCTCATCCTCGACTGCGTCCTCGGCGACTCGACCCTCTACGCCCGCGCCGACATGACCGAGCGCGGCTGGCAACTCGTCATGCCGATCCTCGACGAGTGGGCCGCGCAAAAAACGGATGAGTTCCCTGATTACGAGGCCGGGAGTTGGGGGCCTGAGAAATCGTTCCTCCTTCTCGAACAGAGTGGGCGGCGTTGGCGCAGGCCGTAAAAATAAAACCTCAAGCGTGAGTGAGGTCTGTAGGGGCGGGGCTTGTCCCTGCCCGCGTGGTCTAATAATCTTCAAGTCGGATGACGCCGGGGCGACGGGCAGGGACAAGCCCCGCCCCTACAGTCTTCTTACCGCTCTAGGCTGCCGGTTTCGTTGAACATGGAAGTTCAGGCCAGCACGGTTTCACTTTCCGGTTTGAAGGGCGTCGACGCGGCGCGGCTCGAAAGGGAGCTGTCGGCGATGTGGGCGGAGGTGTCGGGGGGCGCGGGCGAGGAGTCTTCGGGCGTCGTCCGCGCGTGCGCGCTCAACCTCATCGTGTACGCCGAGGGCCACGAGGGGAGGGCGGCCGTTGACGAGTTGCTCGACGAGGTGATCGAGCGCCACCCGTGCCGCGCGCTCGTGCTCGCCGCCGACCGCGGCGCGCCGGGGGCGCGGCTCGACGCCTTCATCTCGACGCGCTGCCAACTCAGCCCGCGCGGCGCGAAGCAGATTTGCGGCGAGCAGATTACCATCGAGGCCGCGGGCCAGGCCGTGCAGACGGCCTGGACGGCGGTCGCGCCGCTGCTCGTGCCGGACGTGCCCGTCTTCCTGTGGTGGAAGGACATCCCGCACTACGACGACAAGCTCTTCGAACGCCTCTCGGCCCTGGCCGACCGCGTCGTCATTGATTCGGCCTCGTTCGACAACCCGCGGTATGATTTAATTCGCCTGTCGGAGATTCTGGAAGGCGGCCGGCTGCGCCTGAGCGACCTCAACTGGGGCCGTCTCACCTCCTGGCGCTCGGTGGTGGCGGGCTTCTGGGACGTGGCCGACTACCGGCCCTCGCTGGCGCGCGTCGAGCGCGTCCGGCTCGTCTACGACCCGCCCGACCGCGCCCCCGGCGAGGTCGCGCCGAAGGTGCTGCTGGCCGTCGGCTGGCTCGCCTCGTGCCTCGGCTGGGGGGCCGAGCCGGGGGGCGCTACTTTTTCGGACGGCCGCGCGAGACTCTTACTCCGCGCCGGCGAGCGCCGGGTTGAAGTCGAGCTTGAGGCTGGCGAGGACGAGGCCGGGCGCGACGGCCTGATCACTTCGCTCACGCTCCTGACCGCCGCGGGCGACGAGTTCCGCGTCGCGCTCCGCGCGGGCGAGGCCAAGCTCGAAACGCGGGCGCGTGTCGGCGGCGGGCCGCCGGTCGGGCGCGTGCTCGGCTTCGAGGCGCGCCGCGAGGGCCGCCGCCTCAGCGCCGAGCTGGACATCCTGACGCGTGACGCGGTCTACGAGCGGGCCGTCGCTTTCGCCGCGCGCCTGTTGCAGACGCCGTGACACAACAAACCTGACGGGAGCGAGTCGCACTCACCATGATCATCGCAGGAGACATCGGGGGGACGAAAACCAACGTCGCGCTGTTCGAGTCGCACGGCCGGCGGCTCGACCGCATCATCGCGCAGCGGAGCTACCCGAGCGGCCGCTACGGCTCGCTCGAAGCCATCGTCGGCGAGTTCGTCGCGGAGCTTAAGCCGCTGGTCACGCACGCCTGCTTCGGCGTGGCCGGGCCGGTCTCGGGCGGCCGCGTCGAGGCGACGAACCTCGCCTGGGACGTGAGCGCCGAGTCTCTGGCCCGCGCCCTCGGCCTGGCCCGCGTCGGCCTCATCAACGACCTCGAAGCCACCGCCTACGGCGTCGAGGTCTTGCAG
>JALZHT010000888.1 GCA_030860645.1 Acidobacteriota bacterium | reverse complement strand
AACCAGAGTAGAAAGGCCCGGGGCGAAAGTGCTTCTGCTACTTTCGCCCTCCGCCCCCGCCTTGCGCCTTGTCCGCCGGCCCTCCCTGACGGCCGGGCTTCCGCTCTTTTCTTAAGACTTACTCGGACAAGAAGGGCAGGGTCGAGTGCCCGTCGAAGGGGAAGCGGCGTGCGTCGCGTTCGAAGAGGCGCGGGGCCGCGCCCGTCTTGCCGCCGCCGTGGCTGAGGCTGCGGTGGACGGTCTCGATCCACTGCTCGGTCTTGATGAAGCCCGTGCCCCACTCCTTCCACTTCTCGGGCAGCCCCTCGGCCTTGATCTGTTCGAGCGTCTTGCCCTGCTGCATCCGCTGGCGGATGAGGTCGGTCGTCTCGCGGAGCGCGGCGTGGTAGGTGCGCAGCTCTTCGAGGGTCGAGACGGGGCCGTGGCCGGGGATGATCTTCACGCCGGCCGGGGCCTGCGCGATGATCTCGCCGACGTTCTTGATGAGGCCCTCGACGCTGCCGCCGCTCCCGAGGTCAACGAAGGGGAAGCGCCCGGCGAAGAAGTCGTCGCCCATGTGGATGACGTTCGAGCCGGTGAAGAAGATGACGCTGTCGCCGTCGGTGTGGCCCGCGGGGAAGTGTACGACGCGAATCTCCTCGCCGTTGAAGTGGAAGTGGACGGCCGTGTCGAAGGTGATGACGGGCAAAGCCTCTTTGGGCGCGGGCGGGATTTCCTGTCCGACGAGGTTCTTCGCGCCCGCGATGAGGCGGCGGCGGACGTTCGCGTGGGCGACGAGCGCGGCCTCGGGGCTGAACGAGGCGTTGCCGCCGGTGTGGTCAAAGTGCCAGTGCGTGTTCAGGACGAACTTGAGGCGGCCGGGGTTGATCTGGCGCAGGGCCGCGCGAATCTTGTCGGCGAGCGGCGCGAACTGGTCGTCCACGATGAGGACGCCGTCCGGCCCGGCGATGACGCCGATGTTGCCGCCCGCGCCTTCGAGCATGTAGACGCTGCCCGCGACCTTGTGGGTCTTGATCTCGACGCCCGCGAAACGATCCTGCTGGCTCAAATGCCCGTGCCCGTGCGCGAGGGCCTGCGCCGGCAGCAACGACAACGAGGCGAACAAGGCGAAAAGTTTCCGCATCATGAAATCTCCTGAAAAGGAAGTAGACAGCCGGGGATTTTAGATTTTAGATTTTTGATTGGCGATTGGAAGACGGCGAGCCGCCGACTCCACACGTAAAATCAAAAATCGCAAATCGCAAATCTAAAATCTAAAATCCTCTTACTGGCTCGGGTCTTTCAGCACCGCGATGAAGGGTAGGTTGCGGTAGCGTTCGGCGAAATCCAGGCCGTAGCCGACGACGAAGGCGTCGGGGATTTTGAAGCCGAGGTAGTCAATCTTGACCTCGCGCTCGCGCCGCTCCCACTTGTCGAGGAGGGCGGCCAGCTTGACGCTGCGCGCGCCGCGCGAGCGCAGGTTGGCGAGCAGGTAGGAGAGCGTCAGCCCGGTGTCTACGATGTCCTCGACGACGAGGATGTCGCGCCCCTCGACGGGCACGTCGAGGTCTTTGACGATCTTCACCTCGCCCGAGGAGCGCGTGCTCGCGCCGTAGCTCGAAATCGCCATGAACTCCAGCCCGAGCGGCAGGTCGGTGGCGCGCATCAGGTCGCCCGCGAAGAGGAGCGCGCCCTTGAGGACGCAGATCAGAAGCGGGACGGTGTCGCGGTAGTCGCGCGCGATCTCGGCGCCCATCTCGGCGACGCGCGTCTGTATCTGCTCGGCCGTGAAGAGCGGCTCCAGGTTCGGGTTGCTGAACTCCGAAGGGGCGGCGGCGGACGAAGACAAGGGCGGCCTCCTGCTCTGAAAGAATTGAAGCCCGCGGGCGCGGCGGCGAACGGTTTGCGCCCGCCGCCGTGGTGCGACATACTAAGAGAGCTTTCACCCGAGGTCAACACTAGCAGGTGTCAGATGTCAGATGCCAGATGTCAGCATCCGGCCTGTATTAACATCTGGCATCTGACATCTGACACCTATGGCAGAAGACAGGGAGACACGCGACCGCGTCCGCGCGCTGGTGCGCGAGGTGTTGGAGAAGGCCGGGCCGCCGGAGGAACCCGAAGAGGGCGGCCGCGGCGCGCCGTCCACGCGCGGCGGGGGCGAGGC
>JALZHT010000887.1 GCA_030860645.1 Acidobacteriota bacterium | reverse complement strand
GGCTCGCTCTGCGGCGCGCCCTTCGCCGCCGGGAGCTTGATGCGGAAGGTCGTGCCGCGCCCGACCTCGGAGTGCACCTCGACGGTCGCCTCGTGGCGGCGGATGATGCCGTAGCTGACGGCCAGTCCGAGGCCGAGGCCGGTCTTGCCCTTCGTCGTGAAGAACGGGTCGAAGACGCGCGAGCGCACCTCCTCGGTCATCCCCGTGCCGGTGTCGGTGACAGAGACCTCGACGCTGTCTGCAAGCTCGCGCGTCGAGAGCGTCAGCGTCCCGCCTTCGGGCATCGCGTCCACGGCGTTGAAGACCATGTTGACCAAGACCTCGCGCAGCTCCGACTCGTCGCCGAGCACCGCCGTGCCGTCCGAGCCGAGTTGCAGCTCCAGCCTGATCTGGACGCCGGCGGCCTCGGCGCGGCTCTTCCAGCGGGGCCGCGTGATCTCGCGCACGTCGAGGAGGACTTGATCCATCGAGACGGGCCGGAAGTCGTGGTCGCGGCGCTGGCGGGCGAAGTCCTGGATGCGCTTGATGGTCTTCGCCCCGTCCTTCGCCGTCTTGATGATGAGTTGCAGCCCGGCCTCGATCTTCTCCGGGTCTTTCGTTCCCAGGAGGAGTTGCGCGCGGCCGAGGATGCCGGCGAGGGTGTTGTTGAAGTCGTGCGCCACGCCCGAGGCCAGCTCGCCCAGGGCCGACAGCTTCTCGATCTGCGCGTACTGCTCGCGGATGCGCTCCTGCTCGCTGATGTAGTGCGACAGCTCCTCGACGTGGCGGCGCGCCTGCTCGGCCTGCTGCGCCGAGGTCTCGACGTTCTTCATGTACGTCCGGTAGGTGAAGTAGACGATGAAGATGATGGGCGTCGCGATGAGCAGGGCCGCGGTGCCGACGTGCTGCACCAGGACGGCGAGGATGCCGGCGGCCGAGGCCCCGGCGAAGTAGGTGATCGAAGTCCAGAGGTAGTGCTTCTTCCAGGTCGCCCAGAAGGGCATGTCGTGCTGGAGCGAGGCGGCGAGGCCGATGACGCCCGAGTTCGAGATGTACTGCGTGAGCGCCATCACGCAGACGGCCGTGATGGCGCTGCCGCCGAACCCGTCGGCGAAGACGCTCGCGCCCCCGAAGCAGAGGCGCAGCGTCGTGACGGTCGTCCACATCGCCAGGGCGAGCGTCGCGCCGTTGAAGGCTATGGTGAACTTCTTCTTGCAGAAGCGGGCCGAGGAGAAGAGGCACTCGGCCGCCGCCAGCAGAATCGCCGCCTCGCCGCCGTAGAGCAGCAGTGCCAGGAAGATGAAGGTGTCGGAGACCGAGATGGAGGACTTGAAGCGCGGGATGGCGATGGAGATGCGCGAGGTGACGCAGATGGTGACGACCGTCAGCAGGAGGAAGCGGAGGTCGACCGCGGCCACGGGGAAGTTCAGCGCCGAGTGCGCGACGGCGAGCGCGCCCGCGGCGATGACAGTCCACGCGAAAGGCCGAAACAGTTTCTGACGGTTCATAGCTTCAACGAAGGCCGCGTCCGTCGGGCCGGCGATGCCGGCCGCCCCCAAGCGCATCCCTACTGAACCACCCGCAACTCGTCCGACATCACCCGCAGGAACACCTTCCGCCCGTCGGCGGCGATGACGTGCACGTCGTCGGCCGTCAGCGCGTAAGGGTTCGCGCCCCCGGCCAGCGCCTCGACCTCGACGACGAACAGGACGCCGACCCCCGTGATCGAAGTGCCCGAGGCGGCCGGCGAGACGGAGACGAGCAGGTGCCCGTCCGGCGTCGCGCCGTGCGTGAAGGTCGAGTCCGCGGGGCCGACGAGGTCGCCGCGTGTGACCGAGCGCACCGCCAGCCGGCCCGCGTCGAACCGCAGCGAGACGGCGAGCAGGCCGAGCGGCGCGTCGGTCTTGAGCAGCAGCTTCAAGCGCCGCCGCTCGCCGACCCGCACCGATCCCTCCTCGGCCACCAGCCGCAGCGCCGCCGCGCTCCGCGCGGGCGCGCCGACTTTGACGGCCGGTTGCGTCCCGCCGGCCGGCGCGGAAGGCGATTCCGATTCCGTTTTCAAACCCGCGTCCGCCGGGCCTCGCGAAGCGGCGACGGGCGCGACCCGCCGCTCGCGGGTGAGCACGGCCGGCGTCGCGCGCGCCCCTGTGTTTTCATCGGCCGACACC
>JALZHT010000886.1 GCA_030860645.1 Acidobacteriota bacterium | reverse complement strand
GCCGGGCGGGAGGTTCGAGTCGAAGCCGCGGCGGCTGTAGCCGGCCTCGTAGCCGACCTCGAAGCCCTGCCGGTAGCCGTCGCGGTAGTCTTCGACGGGGCCGTAGGCCGCGACGTAGGCGCGGTCGGCGCTCTGATAGTCGGCCTTGCTGCCGAAGTCGGCGGGGGCGCGCTTGAGCTGGTCGCCCCAACCGGCCTGGTAGCCGTCCGAGTAACCCGTGCGGTAGCCGCGTTCGAGCGGGCCGTACTGCTGCGCCTGCGCAGCGGACAGGACGGACGCGGCGGCGGCGACCGCGAGCGCCAGCGCGAGGGGGGCGGCGAAGAACTGCTTGCGGGTCTTCATCTCTCTTCTCCTCAAAGAGTCGGCCCTAGAGACCGGGGGGGTTAACCGGGAGCTTACAACAACGCGCGGCCAAACATCCAACACCTTGACGCTCCACGGGCCGCGCCGTAGACTCGAAACCAGAATTTTCGCGTGGAAAAGCCGGGGGAGAGGCGTCCGAAAGTGTGAGATGCGCCGGGCGGCCCGGAAGGTTTGGAAGAATTTTAGATTTTTGATTTTTGATTGGCGATTTGAAGTCGTCGGCGCGCAGACTCATCCTCACCGACGACTTCAAATCGAAAATCTAAAATCTAAAATCGCAAATCCCTTATGTCCCTGCGCCGAGTCTACATGGATCACAGCGCGACGACGCCGGTTGACCGGCGCGTCGTCGAGGCGATGCTGCCGTACCTGACCGAGCGTTTCGGCAACCCTTCGAGCGTTCACTTCTTCGGGCAGGAGGCGCGGGCGGCCGTCGACCGCGCGCGGCGCGAGGTGGCGGCGCTCGTGGGCGCGCGGCCGAACGAGATCGTCTTCCTCTCGGGCGGGACGGAGGCCAACAACCTCGCCATCCGCGGCGTCTGCGAGGCGGCGGCCGAGCGCGGCCGCCACGTCATCACCTCGCAGATCGAGCACTCGTCCGTGCGTGGCATCTGCGACGCGCTGGAGCGGCGCGACTGGGAGGTGACGCGGCTGCCCGTCTACGGCGACGGCCTCGTCCGCGTCGAGGACGTGCGCGCGGCGCTCCGCCCCGACACCGTGCTCGTCACCGTCCAACTCGCCAACAACGAGATCGGCACCGTCCAGCCCGTCGCCGAACTGGGCGTGCTCGTGCGCGAGCGGCGCGCCGCGGGGCAGAGGCACCTCTGGCTCCACACCGACGCCGTGCAGGCCGCGGGACGGATGCCGGTGGACGTTGAGGAACTCGGCTGCGACCTGCTCTCGCTGTCGGCGCACAAGCTGCACGCGCCGAAGGGCGTGGGCGCGCTCTACGTGAGGAGGGGCGTGCGGCTGGCGGCGCAGAACGTCGGCGGCCACCAGGAGCGCGAGCGGCGCGGCGGCACCGAGGCCGTCTCGCTCATCGTCGCCTTCGGCGAGGCGGCCCGCCTCGCGCGCGAAGAACTCGGCGAGAGAATCGAGCGCATGCGGCACTTGCGCGACCGCTTCGAGGCCGGCGTCGAGGAGCGCGTCTCCGACATCGTCTTCAACGGCGACCGCGCGCGCCGACTCCCGCACATCTCGAACGTCTCCTTCCGCTTCATCGAGGGCGAGGGTCTGCTCATCAACCTCGACATGCAGGGCGTGGCCGTCTCGACCGGGTCGGCCTGCTCTTCAGGGTCGCTCGAACCCTCGCCCGTGATCCGCGCCCTCGGCCGCGACGACGAGCTGGCCCGCGGCTCAATCCGCTTCAGCATCGGCAAGGACACGACCGCCGAAGACATCGCCTACGTCCTCGAAGTCCTCCCCCGCGCCGTCGAGAACCTGCGCCGCCTCTCGCCGCTCTACCAGGCGAAAGTTGCCAGTTGCGAGTTAACGCCTTTTTGATTTTAGATTTCTGGTTTTTGCTTTAGTCATCAGCAATCAGTCGTCAGTTCTCGGTAAAGAGAAAAACTGAGAACTGACGACTGATGACTACCAATCGCCAATCAAAAATCTCAAATCAAAAATCACCTAAAGTTGCCCTACTCCGACGCCTTCAAAGACCACCTCGCCAACCCGCGCCGCGCCGGCGAACTTGACGACGCCGACGCGGTCGCCGAACTGACCAACCCGGTCTGCGGCGACCGCCTCCGGCTGTCGCTACGCGTCCGGGCGGGCCGCGTCGAGGC
>JALZHT010000885.1 GCA_030860645.1 Acidobacteriota bacterium | reverse complement strand
GGCTGAACTTTTATCTCGCTAAACATCCGGAGGTCAAGCCGCGAGTAATAACCAGATTCGAGCCCTGGATGGCGCTCTCATTTACCGAGGGCAGCATTAGCGGACACATCGAGACAATCAACCTTGGACGATTACAGTCATTTTACGGATCAACGACAGCGAGTGCGAGATTGGAAGAACCTGACCTGCATGCCGAGCCGAGCGGCTCGAACGGAATCGCCATTGCTCCGAAGAATACAACCGGCGGGCGTGCCTTGCTGCTGATCAATCCACACACCTCATTTTACTTTCGTTCGGAAATGCAGGTCACCAGCGGGGAAGGTCTCAATGCCTACGGTGCGACGACCTGGGGGCAGATCTTCATCTACCAGGGATTTAACGGGCACCTCGGCTGGATGCATACTACGAGCTCAGTTGATGCAGTAGACGAGTGGCGCGAAACCGTCTTTAAAAAAGGCGACCAACACTTCTACAAGTTTGGCACAGAGGAGAGACCCCTGATCTCATCGGTCGTCAGGGTGCCGTATAAAACCCCGCAAGGAATGGCGGAGCGCACATTTACGGTGTACCGCACCCATCACGGTCCGGTCATCAGGCGTGACGACAAGACCGGGGAGTGGATCACCGTCGGGCTGATGAGCAGCCCGGTCAAAGCGCTGACCCAGTCGTTTACGAGGACGAAGGCAAGAAATTACAAAGAGTTCCGGCAGGCGATGCGGCTTCATACGAACTCATCTAACAACACCATTTATGCCGATTCGGCCGGGAATATCGCCTATTTCCACGCCAATTTCATCCCGCGGCGCAATCTTAAATGAAGAGTGTGCATAAAAACGTCGGGGTCGCAGAAACGGCTAAGTTTCTGCGATTGTTGGGAGTATGCGTCAACATACCCAACGCCCCGACGGCCTACTGGCTCTCATCCAGCAGGCACGCCAACACTACGAAGAACCGCCGCCGCCGCGCAACCGCGGACGCCCGCGAGCTTACACAGGACTCTCATTCCTACTGCTCGCCGTCACGGCCGTTACGCTCCGCACCTTCAGGGGCGCGGAACTCCACCGCCCCCTGTGCCGCGACGCGGCCCTGCGACAGGCTTTAGGCTTCACGCGGGTGCCGCACCGCACCACCATCGAGCGCCGCCTGCGCTCACTCCTGCCGGGGGCCGAGGCGCAGGTCGAGACTCTGGGGCGGCGGCTACTTGAAGAAGTCCGGCCCGCCGCCGCGCCGCCGCAGGCCGGTGCCATCGACGGGCGGATGTACGAAGCCGCGGGGCCGAAGTGGCACAAGCGAGACCGCCGCAAGGGCCGCGCCCCCGCCCGCCTGCGCGACGTGGATGTGAAGTCCTCGTGGTTCAAGAGCGGCTACCGCGGCCGGGTGCAGGGCTACCGCCTGCTGCCGCAAGGCTTGGTCTTCCCCGCGCCCGTCCCGCTGTGGGCGGCGTGGCGGCTCAACCGTGAGGGCGAGGCGACCGTCATGGCGCAGGCTCTCGCCGCGGGTAGTCTGCCCGTCACGCCGGTGCTCTTAGGTGACGAGACCTTCGGCGGGGCGGCGCTCGCCGCCGCGTATGCCGGGTATGGCGGCTGGCTGCTACGGCTGGAACTATGAAGACGGCTCGTTCGCTCCTGAAGAGGTCATCGAGCGCATCCACGCCATCAACGCCCGCGGCGGGATGAGAACCTTCGACAACACCTCGCGCTTCACGCTGACGCCCAAGCCCCACCCGTTCTTCGGCACGCTCGGCGCGCAGACGACCGTCTCGCGCTGGTTCGCCGACGACGTGCATAACTGGGGCGGAGAAGACCGCACCTTGCGGACGGCCTTCACGCACGACCACTTCGGCCCGTCGACGCACCAGCAGGTCGGCCTCTACGCCGGCCTCGTCATCGAGCCACGCGGCTCCACTTGGCGGCATTCCGAGACCGGCCAAATCTTCGGCACCCGCTTCGACGGCGGCCCCACCAGTTGGCGCGCCGACATCCTGACGGCCCGACCCGACGACACCTACCGCGAGTTCCTGCTGGAGTTCGCCGACTTCCGGCACGCCTACAAGCGGGGCGGCGGCGTCGACGCGCAGGGCCGCCCCGTCCCCGACCCGCCGAACGCCATCAACCCGCCGGCGCGCAAGGAGGTCGGGCTGCCGTTCCTGCTG
>JALZHT010000213.1 GCA_030860645.1 Acidobacteriota bacterium | reverse complement strand
CTAGAGCGGGTGATGCTAACGGGGCCTCCGACTTACACGTCGTCCGCCCCGTTAGCCGGCCCGGCGTCAGAGGCCGCCGCCGTCTGAAGGAGCGCCGTCGTCAGTTATGACCGGAGGTTGTGTATATACGACGCCGTCGCTGACGATGACCCCGTCGCTGACTATCACCCCGTCGCTGACTATCACCCCGTCACTCACGATAACCCCGTCACTGACGATAACCCCGTCGCTCACGATCACGCCGTCGCTCACGATCACGCCGTCGCTGACGATGACCCCGTCGCCGAGCAGGTAGCCGGTCGCATAGACCCCCTGATACTTGGTGATGAGGTTGTCCCCGGAGGCGTGACAGTAGTCGAAGTTGATGCTCTGCGCCCACGTAAACGTCTCACCCGCGATGGTGCTCCGCGGGACCGGGGGAGTGAGCGTCGTCAGTAAGGGCGCCCCGACAGGCGTGTTTGCGGTCAGGTCGGTGCGGACGAGAACGGCCAGCCGCGCCGCGCCCTCGACGTTCAACGCCCCCGCCCCCTGCTCCAGTCTGTTGAAGCCCACAAGCGGCTGCGCCGTGTACATCAGGAGCGCCTTGACGAGGTTCGGCGTCAGCCGCGGGTTCGCTTGCAAAAGCAACGCCGCCGCGCCAGCCACCACGGGGGTCGCCATGGACGTGCCGCTGAAGTACATCATCTTGCGCTCGGCCGAACTGCTGACGCCGGCGTCCAAGTGAGGGTTCTGTGTCACCAAGAGGTTATCCACCGCTTCGGCGGAAATTATTTTATTGCCGGGCGCGACCAAGTCGGGTTTAATCAGGTTGTCGTAGCGACGCGCCCCGCCGTCATCCGTCCAGTAGCTGCGCGTCGGGCCTCGTGAGCTGTACGTGGCAATCCCGTCGTCGCCGCGCCCGTCCGTGCCGAAGGCGTTCGCCGCGCCGACGGTAATGGCCGAAGGCTCGTTGCCGGGGCTGTGCACCGCGCCGTAAATTTTATTCCCGGAGTCGTCCCTACCGCTGTTGCCGGCGGCGACAGCCACGACGACGCCCGCGTCCACTAGCCTGCGCACGGCTTGGCAGAGCGGGTCGAATCGGTACGAGTCAACGGACGGCGTGCCGAGGCTCAGGTTAGCCACGCGGATGTTGTAAGCTTGGCGGTTAGTTACCACCCAGTCGAGAGCAGCGAGGACCCCGGAGACCGTGCCGACGCCCTGCGAGTCGAGCACGCGGAGGTTGATGATGTTGGCGTTCGGGGCGATGCCAGCATACGCCCCGCCCGCGACGCTGCCGTTGCCGGCGGCGATGCCGGCGACGTGCGTGCCGTGGCCGTAAGGGTCATCCGTCCGGCCCTCGCCGGTGAAGTCCTGACTGGCGACGACCCTGTTTGTGGAGTGCTCACCGAGGAACGAAGTGTGGGCCTGATAAATACCCGAATCGAGCACGGCGATCCCGACGCCCTTCCCGTCGAGGGTGGTGGCAGTCGCCTGCGTGCGTACGGCGTCCGCACCGGTCGTGGCGGTCAAGTGACCGGATGACTTCACCCGCCGGTCTAAGGCCACATACCGAACTTCTTCAAAAGCGGCCAATTCCTTGACGACGCTGGCCGGCAGTTCGACGGCTATCATGTTCAAGTTGCGGAAACGGCCTTTGACCCGCACGCCGTTGCGCCGGAGCAGAGCGTTGAGGGGGCCGCTGGCCGGCCTCTCAAGTTGAAGGATGATCTGTACGCGGCCTTCGTCGGCGCGAGGGCCGCGCACCCGTTCGCTCACATCGGGGGAAAGCTTGGCGGGTTTGGCAGCGCCATCGCGGCCCTGTCGGTTCGAGGCCCTGCCAGACCGTATGAAACTGCTACCGACCAGGATGCCTACGCACAGGGAGGCGAGCAGTAAGCAGGTAACGACCCGCTTCGCATTAGGGGAGTTTCCGGTTTTCTTCATTTTATTCTCACTTCGGCGGCCGGGCGGCCCCAAGAACTTTCTGAGACTCCCGGTTCTCTGAATCCACTTCGCAGTGGGGTTGCCCTCATCGCTGATGGTGGCCCCTTAACAAGGATGAGGCCCAACGGGCGCGGCCTGATGCGGAACGGACCTCCCGTGTTCAAAACGCACCTGCGCTTCGCACCGGCAAGTCGTCCCCCAAAGGGTTTACGGCCCTGGCTGTCCCGGCTTTAGCACCCGATGTGCCACTCCGTGGATACAGATTTCTGAGACTGGTTGACATCTGTTTAGGCGTTGAGATTGTGCCTCCCGATCATCCGCTTGAGGGTGTTGCGGTCCACGGCCAGCAGCCGCGCCGCGGCCTGCTTGTTGCCGCGCGTATGCGAGAGCACGCGCGCCACGTAGCGCCTCTCCACCTCCGTCAGGGTCAGCCATCCTTTGCCGCCTGGCGGATCGAAGATTTCCTCATCCTCTCCGGCCCCTCCGCCGGCCTGGCCGATGCGCACGGCCTCGGGTAGGTCGGTGGGCCGCGCCACGTGGTCACACAGGGCGGCGGCGCGCAAGACGGTGTTCTCCAGCTCACGGATGTTGCCGGGCCAGTCGTAGTCTTCGAGCAGCCGCAGCGCGTCAGGCGAGAAGGCGAGCGGGGGCGCGCCCTGCGCCCGCGCTCGCGCCGCGAAGTGGCGGATGAGGGGGAGGATGTCCTCGCGCCTCTCGCGCAGCGGCGGGAGGTGGATGCTGAGCGCGTTGAGGCGGTAGAGCAGGTCCTGGCGGAAGCGGCCGCGCCTGACTTCGCCGCCGGGGTCGCGGTTCGTGGCCGCAATGACGCGCACATCCACGTGCAGCGTGCGGTTCGAACCGACGCGACGGATCTCTCCGTCCTGAAGCGCGCGCAGGAGTTTCACCTGGAAGGCCGGGCTGGTCTCGGTGACCTCGTCGAGGAAGACCGTGCCGCCCTCCGCCTCCTCGAAGAGCCCTGGGCGGTCGCGCTCGGCGCCGGTGAAGGAGCCGCGGACGTGGCCGAACAGCTCCGACTCGATCAACTCGGCCGGCAGGGCCCCGCAGTTGACGGCGACGAACGGCCCTTCGGCACGGCGGCTGCGGCGGTGGACGGCGCGGGCGACCACCTCCTTGCCCGTCCCCGACTCGCCCGTGATGAACACGGGCAGGTCGGTTGGCGCCGCGCGGCCCACGAGCTTCATCGCCTCGACGAAGGCGGGGCTGCGACCGACCAGCGTTATGTCGGGGGCGGCGGGCGGCGCCGCGCCGGTGTCGTCCTCCCGCCTCGCGGCGCGCATCCGCGCCGCATCCGAGACGCCCCTGACCTGTTCGACGCCGAAGGGCTTCATCAGGTAGTCGTAAGCGCCTAAGGCCGTCGCGTCGAGCGCGTCCTCGCCCGAAACATTCCCCGACATCAGGACCACCTGCGCGCCTGGCTGCTCCTCCATGAAGCGCCGCAGCACGCTGATACCATTCGCGCCGCCGAGCACCACGTCGCAGAAGACGAGCGACCAGCGGCGCGCGCGCATCATCTCGAAGGCGCGCTCGGCCGTCTCGGCTTCGCACACCTCCCAGCCCTCGCCCCGCAGCACTTCAGCCAGGAAGCGGCGCATCGCCGGTTCGTCATCAACCACCAGCGCCCGCAGAAACCCCACCGCCCCGCGCCCGTCACGTGTCATCTCCTCATCCCTTCCGCCAGAAAATTTCGGCCCCCGCAATCAGCGGCTCGCCGCCTCGCGCCACAGCTCCCTGTCGGCGAGCCCGCGCTCCATCACACGGTAGATGTCTTCCTTCCTCCAGGGCTTCGTGACGAAGGCTTGAACAACGCCGACGCCGATCTCGTGGAGGGCAGTCCCGACCGTGATGCTCCCCGTCAGGAGCACGCGGTAGGTGGAGGGGTAGGCGGCGGCCACCTCGGCGAGGAAGACCGTGCCCTTCGTGTCGGGCATCGTCTGGTCGCTGATGACGACGTCGGCGGGGTGCCCGGCGAGCAGGCGTAGCGCCTCCGCCAATGTAGGGGCCGTGCGCACGTCGTATTCGCCGCCGAACACCTCTCGGAAGAGGTTCAGGCAGACGGTTTCGTCGTCCAGGTAAAGTACAGATCGTTTCAACTTCAAGCCTCCGCTGCGCCGTCCGGGTCGTGCGCGAGCTGTCAGAAAGGGCTCAGACCAACACCCCAGCCGCGCGCGGCGCGGCGGACGCCCGCCCCTCGCGCCTGAGCAGGCGCTCGAACTCGTCGGCCGGAACCGGCCGGCTGAACAGGTAGCCCTGCGCCTCGTCGCACCTGAGCCGGCACAGCATGTCGCGCTGGCTCTCGGTTTCCACGCCCTCGGCCTTCACCTTCAGCCCCAAATCGTGGGCCATCGTGACAATGCTCTTGAGGAGCTTGGCGTGCTTGGGGTTGTTCGTCACGTCACGGACGAAGGCGCGGTCTACCTTGAGGGCGTCGATGGGCAGGTCGATCAGGTAACTGAGGTTCGAGTAGCCGGTGCCGAAGTCGTCTACGGAAATCCGCACGCCCATCTCCCGCAGCCCCCCCATCAGCCCGACGGCGCGTTCAGCGTCCGTCAACAACATACTTTCGGTCAGCTCAAGTTCGAGACAGCCCGCCTCTAGCCCCGTCTCCCTCAACACGCACGCCACCGTATCCAAGAGTTGGCCCTGGCGGAGCTGTTGCGCCGAGAGGTTGACCGCTACGCGCAGGCCCGAGTGGCCCGCCGACTGCCACGCACGGTTCTGCGCGCAGGCCGTGCGCAGGACCCACTCGCCAAGGGGGGTGATGAGTCCCGTGCTCTCGGCCAGTGGGATGAACTCGGCCGGCGGGACGAGCCCCAGCTCCGGGTGCTGCCAGCGTACGAGCGCCTCCGCCCCCACGATGCGTGCCGCCCCGCCCGGTTCTGTAAGGCGGTACTGCGGCTGGTAATAGACGACGAACTCCTCGCGCTCCAGCGCGCGCGGCAGGCTGCTCTCAAGCGCTAGCCGCCTGAGCGCTTCGGCGTTCATCTCGGCCGCGTAGAACTCGTAGCGCCCGCCGCCGCCCTCACACGCGCGCGTGAGCGCGGCGCCGGCATTCCTCAAGAGCGTCTGCGCGTCCTCGCCATCCGCGGGGAAGAGCCCGACGCCGATGCTCGCTCTGGCGTACAGGTCGTGCCCGTCAACGTGGAACGAGGGGCCGAGGGCCTCGCGTATCCTGTGGACCATGGAGACGGCGTCGCGCGGGCCGCCCACCTGCGGCGCGAGCAGGGCGAACTCATCGCCGCCGAAGCGTCCGACCGGCACGTCCTCGCCCAGGCATTCACGGAGCCGCCCGGCGACGCCCCGCAGCAGGCGGTCGCCCGCTTCGTAGCCGAGCGACTCGTTGACCTTCTTAAAGCAGTCGAGGTCGAGGAGTAGGAGGGCCACCTGTCCCTTACGGGTGCGCGCCCGCGCGAGCGCCTGCTCCAGCCGGTCCTCGAAGAGCACGCGGTTCGGCAGGCCCGTCACGGCGTCCTCATAGGAGACGCGGTCGAGTTCAGCCGTCCGCTCCCTGATCAACTCTTCGAGGTAGGTCTCGTACCGCCGCTTGGCCCCGGCGAGCCGTTGGTGGTCGAGCGCCCGGCGCACCGCGCCCTCGACGAGGGAGAGGTCGAAGGGCTTGATGAAGTAATCGAAGGCGCCGACGCGCATCGCCTCGACGGCGCTCTCCACCGTCTGCGCGCCGCTCATGATAATAACGGCGGTATCGGGCGAAAGCTCCTGCACACGCGGCACCAGCTCGATCCCGCTGACGCCGGGCATGTTGATGTCGCTGATGACGAGCTGAAACGGGAGGGAGCGGAGGCGGTCTAAAGCCTCGGCGGCCGAGCCGGCCGTCTCGCAGGAGTATCGCCCGCCGAGGTACTCGGCGAGCATCTCCCGGATAC
>JALZHT010000884.1 GCA_030860645.1 Acidobacteriota bacterium | reverse complement strand
GGTCAGAACCCTCTGCGGCCGCTCGCCTACAGGCTCATCGGGCCTTTCCGGGGCGGGCGCGTGGCGGCCGTCACGGGCGTCCCCTCGCAGCCCTTCGTCTACTACTTCGGCGCGACCGGCGGCGGCGTCTGGAAGACGACCGACGGCGGCATCAACTGGGAGCCGCTCGGCGACGGCACCTTCAAGACCGGCTCGGTCGGCGCGGTCGCCGTCGCGGAGTCCGACCCGAACGTCGTCTACGTCGGGATGGGCGAGCAGACCCTGCGCGGCAACGTCTCGCACGGCGACGGCCTGTACAAGTCGACCGACGCCGGCAAGACGTGGAAGAAGACGGGGCTGGAGGAGACGCGCCACGTCTCGCGCGTCCGCGTCCACCCTAAGAACGCCGACCTCGTCTACGTCGCCGCCATCGGCCACGCCTTCGGCCCCAACGAGCAGCGCGGCGTCTTCCGCTCGAAGGACGGGGGCAAGTCCTGGGAGAAGATTCTGTACCGCACGCCGCAGGCCGGGGCCATCGACCTGACTTTCGACCCGACCAACCCGAACATCCTCTACGCCGCCCTGTGGCAGGTCATCCGCCGCCCGTGGGCGATGGAGTCGGGCGGCCCCGCGAGCGGGCTTTTCAAATCCACGGACGGCGGCGACACGTGGACGGAGATCACGCGCCACCAGGGGCTGCCGCGCGGCGTGGTCGGCAAGATCGGTGTCACCGTCTCGCCCGCCAACCCCGAGCGCGTGTGGGCCATCGTCGAGGCCGAGGACGGCGGCGTCTTCCGCTCGGAGAACGCGGGGCGGACGTGGGCGAGGGTCAACGAGTCGCGCGACCTGCGCCAGCGCGCCTGGTACTACACGCGCATCAACGCCGACCCTCTGAACCCCGAGACGGTCTACGTCCTCAACGTCGGCTTCCACAAGTCCACGGACGGCGGGCGCACCTTCACGCAGGTCGGCACGCCGCACGGCGACAACCACGACCTCTGGATCGCGCCCGGCGACTCGAACCGCATGATCGAGGGCAACGACGGCGGCGCCAACGTCTCCTTCAACGGCGGCCGCTCGTGGACGGAGCAGGATCAGGCGACCGCGCAGTTCTACCGCGTCACCACCGACAACGATTTCCCCTACCACGTCTACGGCGCGCAGCAGGACAACTCGACCGTGAAGATCGCCTCGCGCACCAACGAGTTCGGCATCACCGAGGCGGACTGGCACGACGTGGGCGGCGGCGAGTCGGGCTGGATCGCGCCGCACCCGAAGGACTCCGACATCGTCTTCGCCGGCTCCTACGGCGGCTACCTGACGCGCTACGACCACCGCACGCGCCAACTGCGCGCCGTCAACGTCTGGCCCGAGAACCCGATGGGCCACGGCGCCGAAGGCATGAAGTACCGCTTCCAGTGGAACTACCCGATTCTCTTCTCGCCGCACGACCCGAATACTTTGTACGCCGCGGGCGACCACCTTTTCCGCTCGACCAACGAGGGGCAGAGTTGGGAAGCCATCTCCGGCGATCTGACGCGCAACGACAAGTCGAAGCAGGGGCCTTCGGGCGGCCCCGTCACGAAGGACAACACGAGCGTCGAGTACTACGACACCATCTTCACCGTCATGGAGTCGCCCGTGCAGAAGGGCGTCATCTGGGCGGGTTCGGACGACGGCCTCGTCCACGTCACGCGCGACGCCGGCAAGACGTGGGCGAACGTCACGCCGCGCGGCATCCCGGAGTGGATTCAGATCAACTCCGTCGAGGCTTCGCCGCACGACCCGGCCGCGGCCTACGCCGCCGCGACGATGTACAAGCACGACGACTTCCGCCCCTACCTCTACAAGACCGCCGACTTCGGGCAGACGTGGGCGAAGATTGACGCGGGCATCCCCGACGGCTCTTTCACGCGCGTGATACGCGAAGACCCGCACCGGCGCGGCCTGCTCTACGCGGGCACCGAGACCGGCGTCTTCGTCTCCTTCGACGACGGCGCGCGCTGGCAGCCGCTCCAACTCAACCTCCCGCACGTGCCCATCACCGACCTCGCCGTCCACCGGCGCGACAGGGATTTAATCGTCGCCACGCAGGGGCGCTCCTTCTGGGTCTTGGACGACCTGCCCGTGCTTCATCAGTTGACCGACGAGCAGCGGGCCGGCCGCGGCGAGACCGCCC
>JALZHT010000883.1 GCA_030860645.1 Acidobacteriota bacterium | reverse complement strand
GCGCGAGGGCGTGGCGGAGGCGGCCGACGTGTGCGCCGGCGTGCCGAGTTCGGCGATCTCCTTGTCGAAGCCGGTGGCGATGACGGTGATCTTCATCTCGTCGCGCAGCGTCTCGTCAATGACCGCGCCGAAGATGATGTTGGCGTCGTCGTCGGCCGCCTCCCGGATGATCGAGGAAGCCTCGTTAACTTCGTAGAGCGTCAAGTCGCTCCCGCCCGTGATGTTGATGAGCACGCCCTTCGCGCCCTCGATGGTCGCCTCTTCGAGGAGCGGGCTGGAGATGGCCTGCTGCGTCGCTTCCAAAGCGCGGTTCTCGCCGTTGGCGCGGCCCGCGCCCATCAGCGCCAGCCCCATCCCGGCCATGATCGTCTTCACGTCGGCGAAGTCGAGGTTGATGAGGCCGGGGACGATGATGAGGTCGCTGATGCCCTGCACGGCCTGGCGCAGAACGTCGTCCGCCATCTTGAAGGCGTCCTGCAAGGACATCTTCTCGTCGGCCGTGTGGAGCAGGCGCTCGTTGGGGATGGTGATGACCGTGTCGACGCACTCGCGCAGTTCGCGCAGGCCGATGTCGGCCTGCGTCATGCGGCGCTTGCCCTCGAAGTGGAAGGGCTTGGTGACGACGGCGACGGTGAGCGCGTTCAACTCCGTGGCGAGTGAGGCGATGATCGGGGCCGCGCCGGTGCCGGTGCCGCCGCCCAGCCCCGTGGTGACGAAGACCATGTCGGCCCCTTCTAAAGCCTCGATGATTTTCTCGGTGTCTTCGAGCGCGGCGTTGCGGCCGATGTCGGGGTTGGCCCCCGCCCCGAGGCCCTTCGTCAGCCTCCCGCCGAGCTGAATCTTGTGCGGCGCGCGCGAGCGCTTGAGAGCTTGCAGGTCGGTGTTGGCGACGAGGAATTCGATGCCTTCGATGCCGGCCTCGATCATGCGGTTGACGGCGTTGCCGCCGCCGCCGCCGACGCCGATGACCTTGATGCGAGCGCCGGTGATGGGCGGGTCGTCATCAATGAAAATATTAATCCCGCTGCCCGGCTGACGGCCTTCCGGTGTCATAGTCTGCAAGTCCTCTCTCCTTTTGAAGCTTTTGCCGCCTCGCAAGGTCTGTGCGGTTATCTTGGGCTACGCGCGCCGGCCGCATCAATATATTGAGGGCTATATCTTGTGCCGGCTGGCGCGGCAGCATACAACATCTTCTCAGAAAATACCACCAAAACGATTTCGAAATTTCGAGACGAGAGCGCCGAAGCCGCCCGCCCCCGCGGCGCGCGCGGCCGACGCGCGCATTTCCGCCGATTTCGCCCGCTGCGCCGTCAGACACAGCCCCGTCGCGGCCGCCCACGCCGGGCTTTGCACGTCCTCGACGAGGCCGCCGAAGCGGTCGCGCTCCGGGTAGCCCAGGCGCACCGGCGCGTCGAAGACCTGCTCGGCGATCTCGACCATCCCCGAGAGCAAAGAGCCGCCGCCCGTGATGACGACGCCGCTGGAGAGTTGCCCCTCCCACCCGGCCTCGCGGATCTCGTCGGCGACGTGCGACAGGACTTCCTCGGCGCGGGGCTGGAGGATGTCGCAGAGGATTTGGCGCGAGAGCTGGCGCGGCGGCCGCCCGCCGACCGACGGCACCTCGACCAGCTCGCTCCGCTCCGCGTCCGACAGGCTCAGGCTGCACGCGCAGCCCGCGCCGCGCTTGATCTTCTCGGCCTCGGGGATGGGGGTTCGCAGCCCGAAGGCGATGTCGTTGGTGAAGTGCGCGCCGCCGAGGGCGAAGACGGCCGTGTGCTGCACGGCCCCGCGCTGGTAGATGATGAGGCCGGTGGTCTCCGCCCCGATGTCGACGAGGGCCGCGCCGAACTCCTTGTCATCGTCGGTCAGGGCGGCCTCGGCCGCGGCGAGCTGTTCGAGCACCATCTCGGAGACGACGAGGCCGGCGCGGTTGACGGCGTTGATGACGTTCTGGCGCGCGGTGACGGGGCTGGTGACGATGTGGACTTTGACGGCTAACCTAGCGCCGATCATGCCGACCGGGTCGTTGATGCCGTCCTGGTCGTCAACGATGAACTCCTGCGGCAGGCGGTCAACGATTTCGCGGCCCGCCGGCAGTTGAATGGCCGAGGCCGACTCGACGGCGCGGCGCACGTCGTCAGGGGTGATCTCGCGGTCGCGGCC
>JALZHT010000212.1 GCA_030860645.1 Acidobacteriota bacterium | reverse complement strand
CCTTTCGAGCTACCGCTCGGACGCCTTCATGGTTCTGGACGAGCCGACCGTGCGCAGCCTCGAAATCTTCGAGAGCGCGGGCGGCGCGCCGTCGCTGCTCGCCACGCTCGACGAGACGCGGACGGCGATGGGCGGCCGCCTCCTGCGCCGCTGGCTGCGACAACCTTTGCTCGACGCCGCCGAAATCACGCGGCGGCAGGAGCACGTCGCGTGGCTCGCGGCGCACGACAAGGAGCGCGCCGAGCTGCTCGCCGCGCTGGAGACGATTCACGACCTCGAACGCCTCTCGGGCCGCGCCCGCGCCCGCCTCGCCACGCCGCACGAAATCCTCGCCCTGCGCCAGAGCCTCGAAACCATCCCGCGCGTCCGCGCCGTCATCCAGCGCGACCCGCACCGCTTCGGCGCGACGCTGGCGGCGCTGCCGGCGTGCGAAGGCGTCCTCAACCTCATCCGCACGGCCGTCAGCGACGAGCTGCCCGCGCGCTCCGAGGCGGGGGGCGTCATCCGCGAGGGCTTCTCCGAAGAACTCGACGGCTTGCGCGCGCTGCTGCGCGACGGCAAGACCTTCCTCGCCGAGATGGAGCAGCGCGAGCGGGCGCGCACCGGCATCAAGAGTCTGCGCGTCGGCTACAACAAGGTCTTCGGCTACTTCATCGAGGTCACGCGGCCGAACCTGCGGCTCGTGCCCGACGGCTACACGCGCAAGCAGACGCTCGCGCAGTCCGAGCGCTTCATCACGCTGGAGCTGAAGGAGTACGAGGCGCTCGTCCTGAACGCGCAGGAGCGGATCGGCGAGCTGGAGCTGGGCCTCTTCCGCCACGTCTGCTCCGAGGTCGGCAAGGCGCGCGACGAAATCCTCGCCGCGGCCGGCACGGTCGCCCACCTCGACGCGGTCGCCGCCTTCGCGCAGAGCGCCGCGCGCTGGAACTACGTGCGCCCCGTCGTCACCGACGACAAGGTGCTGCACGTCCGCGCGGGCCGCCACCCCGTCCTCGAACGCCTCTTCGAAGACCGCCCCTTCGTCGCCAACGACGTGGAGTTGGGCGGCGGCGCCGGCCCCGACATCGCGCTCATCACGGGGCCGAACATGTCGGGCAAGTCCACCTACCTGCGGCAGACGGCGCTCATCGTCCTGCTCGCGCAGGCCGGCAGCTTCGTGCCCGCCGCCGCGGCGACGGTCGGCCTCGCCGACCGCATCTACACCCGCGTCGGCCTCTACGACCGCATCGGCAGCGGCGAATCAACCTTCATGACCGAGATGGTCGAGACCTCGCACATCCTCCACCACGCCACGCCGCGCTCGCTCGTCCTGCTCGACGAATTAGGCCGCGGGACTTCGACCTACGACGGGCTGGCCGTCGCCCGCGCCGTCCTCGAATTCATCCACAACCACCCGCACCTGCGCCCGCGCACGCTCTTCGCCACGCACTACCACGAGCTGACCCAGCTTTCCGAAATCCTCCCGCGCCTCCAAAACCTCCACGTCGAGATTGCGGAGGAGGGCGGGGAACTCGCCTTCCTCTACCGCGTCTCGCCCGGCGTCGCCGAAAAGAGCTACGGCGTCTACGCCGCCAAGCTCGCCGGCCTCCCCCGCCCGGTCGTCACCCGCGCCGAAGAACTCCTCCGCGAGTACGAAAGCGGTCAGGGATTGCGTGAGGGAGAATCTGAAGTCGAACCGCTCGAAGACTTCGACGCGGCCGCCTGGGGAAGGGGCGCGAAACTCGTGCAGGAGTTACTTCAGACCGACCTCAACTCGCTCTCGCCGGTCGAGGCGCTGATGAAACTCTTCGAGCTGCGCCGCGCGGCCGAAGGCGACAGTGAGCAGAATTTGAAAGCCCGCAAGACGGCGTAGCGTTTACACCTCTTCAAGTGTGAGCGGGCGGGGTTGCTTCCCGTCCACGTCCGTGAAGCCGTATTCCCGCGCCAACTCCGCGGCCACGAGCACCTCCCCCGACTTCCGCATGATGTTCGGGTCGGAGGCCAAAGCGGCCACCGCGCGCCCAATAAATTGCGGGGACTCGGAGTTGCTCAAGTCCAGGAAGGCGGCCGCCTCCAACACCTTCTCAGTCCGCACGAGCCCCGGGTACAGCGAGACGACCGCGACGTTGTGCTCGCGGAGTTCGTGCGCCATGTCGGCCGTCATTTTATCGGTGGCGGCTTTAGACACGCCGTAAGGCACGTTACCTATGTGTTTCTGAGCCGACCAGAATGAGACGTTGACGATCAGGCCGCCCCGCCGCGCGACCATCGCCCGGGCGGCGTGGGCGCTCGCGACGTAGTGTGCGCGGACGCCCGCCGCAAACATCGCGTCCCAGCGCCACAGGGGTTGTCTCCAGAAGGGCAGCGGCCACGTAAACTCCCCGCCCTCGACCATGTTCTCGTAGCCGCCCCACACGCTATTCACTAGGAGATCCAGACGGCCCTGTTCCCCGATGATCCGGCGGAACACTGACTCGACCTGGGAGTCGTCGGTGTGGTCGCAGCGGACGGGGCTGATTGGCACGTCCGCGCCGAAGGTCTCTCCCGAGACTGTCCGCCCCGTCGCGTACACCGTCGCACCGGCTTCGCCTAGCCCGAGCGCGACGCCCTTACCCACACCGCGACTCGCGCCGGTCACGACGGCAACTTTCCCGATCAGGTCACTCATGGATTCATCTCCCCTCTTCACCCCGCCGGGTCGGTATGTATCTGGACGCGAGAGCGGGGGATTTCGCGTTCGATGGCGCGCAGCACTTTGACGGTGAGGTCGTGGGCCGCCTCGAAGGTGAGGTCGCGGCGGACGGAGAGGTGGAGGTCAATGAATTTGATGGAGCCGGAGCGGCGCGTGCGCAGGTCGTGGAAGTCTATGACGCCCTCCGGCTGGAAGCTGCCTACGACGCGGGCGATGGTCTCGTCGACCTCGGGGGGCAGGCGGCGATCCATCAACACGTCAATCGAGTCGCGGCCGACGGCGACGGCCGACCAGACGATGTAGGCGGAGATGGCGATGGAGACGAGCGGGTCGGCCAGCCGCCAGCCGGTTAAAGCCACGACCAGAAGCGCGGCGAGCGCCGCCCCGTTCGTGTAAACGTCCGAGGCGTAGTGGACGGCGTCGGCCGAGAGGGCGGGCGAGTCGGTCTGTCGGGCGGCGCGGTTGAGGCGGGCGACGAGGAGGATGCTGACCAGCGCGGCGACGAACATCGTCGCCACGCCGAGCCATTCGAGGCTCGTCTCGTGCGGCGTGACGAGGCGGCGCACGGCCTCGCGGATGAGCAGGAAGCCGGAGGCGCAGATGACCGCGGCCTGGAAGAGGCCGGCGAGCGACTCGGCCTTGCCGTGGCCGTACTGGTGGTCGCTGTCGGGCGGGCGCGAGGCGGCGCGCACGGCGAGGTAGTTGATGGTCGAGGCGAAGACATCCATCGCCGAGTCGAGCAGCGAGGCCCACACGCTGATCGAGCCGGTCAGCCAGCCCGTCGCCGTCTTGATGACGATGAGCGAGGCGGCCGCCACAATCGAGAGGCGCGCCGCCGACTTCTTCAGACGCGCCTCCGCCTCGTTGTGCGGCAGAAACGGCGCGTCCGTGGCGTTCGTCAGCGACATAAATTAGTTAAAGCCGTGAATCGTCAATCGTCAAACGTAAATCGAGGTCGCGTTGCTTCCGCGTTGAAAGGGCAAACTCGGCGGCCGTCATGCTCAACCACGATTCACGATTGACGATTCACGATTGACGGTTTTCAGGATTCTAGCAAATCAGCGGGCCGGCGCGTCAGGCCGCTCCGAGACCTCTTCGAGGACGTGGCTCCGGGGCCGCAGCGTGACGACGGCGACGCCCGCGAAGATGAGCGCCGTCGCCACCCAGGTGCGCGCGTTCCAGCCCTCCTCCGCGCCGAGGACGAGCGGCGCGACGGCGTAGGCGATGAGCGGCTGGAGGTAGATGTAGACGGCGACCGTCGAAGGCGCGGCGCGTTCGAGCGCCCACGCGTTCAGGTAGTACGCGCCGACGGTCGGCACCAGGATGATGTAGGCGACCGCGAGCCACACGCCCGCGCCGACCTCCCGGAGCGGGGCCTGCGCGAGGTGGTAGCCGCCGACGGGCACGGCCGCGACGCAGGCGAAGAGGAAGACCCAGGTCATCGCCGTGAGCGCGCCGTAGCGGCGGAAGGCGTCCTGCGTCAGCGCGAGGTACGCGCCGTAAGACAGCGTGTTGGCGACGAGCAGGAGGTTGCCGAGCGTCTTGTCGCCGGAGAGGTCGGCGCGCAAGGGGTCGACCAGGTAGAGGACGCCCGCCGCGGCGACGGCCGTGCCGAGCGCCGCGCGGCCCGAAAGCCTCTCGTAGCCGAGTAGCGCGCTGACGACGAGCGTGAAGACGGGGATGGCCGTGCCGAGCAGCGCGGCGTTGGTGACGGTCGAGAGCGAAATCCCTTTGGTGAAAAGGAACTGGTTGAGGACGACGCCGAGCAGGCTGTAGAGGGCGAAGCGCGCGAGGTCGCGGCGCTCGGGGACGACGAGCCGACCCGTCAGGCGGCCGAGCAAAAGGAAGGCCGCGGCCGCCCCGACCACGCGGAAGGCGACGAGGCCCGTGCTCGGCAGCACGCGCAGCGTGATCTTCCCCAGAATGGGCCACGTCCCGAAGATGACCTGCACGGCGACGAGCGCGACGTGCGGCCCGACGCCGCCCGTTTGCGGGTTGCGGGTTGCGGGTTGCGGATTTGAAGACATCCTGGTCTGAGAGGAGCGCGATTCTTATCAACCACGAATCCGCAGTCCGCAACCCGCAACCCGCATTCGCCTCAACTGTACTCGCCGGCGGCCGCGCCCGTGCCCTCGCCGGTGCGCTCGGGCGTGGCGGGCTGCGAGGCGGAGCCTTCGTCCGGGGCCGACGAGCCGGTCTCATGGCCCTGCGCGTCCTGCCCGTGCTGCGAGCCGTACTCCTGGCTCTCCGCGTCCGTCTGGACGACAGAAGGATCTTCGTTCGGGTTATTCGTGCTCATTTGAATCCTCCGAAAAAAGGTTTTGGGTGATAGGCTCTGGGTGCTGGGTTAAAAAGCCGTGAATCGTGAATCGGAGTTTTCAGTAAAGACAAATACTGGCGACTGATAACCAACACAGTCCACGGTCTTCCCAGCGCCTCACACCTAAAACCCGACACCCGTTTTAGGCCAGCAGGTACAGCGGGTTCTCCAGAATCTTCTTGAGGGTCTGGAGAAACTTCGCGCCGGTCGCGCCGTCTATGACGCGGTGGTCGAAGGAGGCGGTGACGCGCATCATCTGCCGGACGACGACCTGGCCGTCGCGGACGACCGGCTTGGGCGTCATCGCGCCGACGGCGAGGATGCCGCCCTCGGGCGGGTTGATGACGGCCGTGAACTCGTCGATGCCGTACATCCCGAGGTTGCTGACCGAGAAGGTCGCGCCGGTGTACTCCTCGGGCTTGAGCTTGCGCGCCCGGGCGCGCTCGGCGAGGTCGCGCACCTCGCGCGCGATCTGCCCGACCGTCTTGGCGTCGGCCGCGCGCACGACCGGCGTGATCAGCCCGTTCTCCAGCGCGACGGCGACGCCGATGTCGGCCCGCCCGTAGTAGCGCACCGCCTTCTCCTGGAACGAGGCGTTGACCTGCGGGTGCTGCATCAGCGCGTGCGCGGCGATCTTGATGATGAGGTCGTTGATGCTGACCTTGTTTTCCGGGTCGAGCTCGTTGAGCTGGCGGCGCAGCTCGGCGGCGCGATCCATCTCGACTTCGGTCGTGAGGAAGATGTGCGGGACGGGGCCGAGCGAGGTGACGAGGCGGCGCGCGATGGTCGCGCGCATCGTCGTCATCTGCTCCTCGCGGTACGGCGCGGCCCCCTCGGCCGAAGCGACGAACGCGGGCTGCTGCGGCG
>JALZHT010000882.1 GCA_030860645.1 Acidobacteriota bacterium | reverse complement strand
CTCACCGTCCGCGTCAACCCCGCAGACCTGCCGGCCGTCGAGGCGCACCGCGCGCGGCTCGACCCGGCGGGCCGCGCGCGCTTCCTCGACCTCGTCGCCGACCCGCGCGTCGGCCCCGGCGGCTGCGTCATCGAGAGCGAGTCCGGCACCGTCGACGCGCAACTACAAACCCAACTCCGCGTCCTCGAACGCGCCCTCCTCGCGCGCGCCGCGGGCGACGGAGGGTGAAGAGGGTGCTGGGGAAGACAAGTTTGCTTTTACCTAGGACCCGGCACCCAGCACCCAGCACCCGCGTTTAAGCCATGCTCGATCTGAGTGAGTACATCAACGCCGTGGACTGGCTCTCGCCGGTGGAGGTGCGGGGGCGCGTGACGGAGTTGGTGGGGCTGCTGATTCGCGCGGCGGTGCCGGGGGCGCGGGTGGGCGAGTTGTGTTTGATCCGTTCGCCGCGGCGGGCGCGGCCGCTGCGCGCGGAGGTGGTGGGCTTCCGCGGCAGCGAGGTGATTTTGATGCCGCTCGGCGACATCCAGGACGTGGCGATGGGCGCGGAGGTCGTCTCGACGGGGGCCTCGCTCAAGGTGCGGGTCGGCGAGGGGCTTTTGGGGCGCGTGCTCGACGGGCTGGGCGAGCCGGCCGACGGGCGCGGCGAAATCGAGGACGCGCAGGAGCGCGGCGTCGAGGCCCGGCCGCCCGACCCGCTGCGGCGGCGGCGCGTGCTCAAGCCTCTGATGACGGGCGTGCGCGCCATGGACTCGTGTTTGACGGTCGGCGAGGGTCAGCGCGTCGGCATCTACGCGGCGGCCGGCGTCGGCAAGTCCACGCTGCTCGGGATGCTCGCGCGCAACACCGAGGCCGACGTTAACGTCATCGCCCTCGTCGGCGAGCGCGGGCGCGAGGTGCGCGACTTCATCGAGCACGACCTCGGGGCCGAAGGTCTCAGGCGCTCGGTCGTCGTCGTCGCCACCTCGGACGAGCCTTCGCTCGTGCGGCTCAAGGCGGCCTACGTGGCGACGACCGTCGCCGAATACTTCCGCGACCGCGGCAAGCGCGTGCTGCTGATGATGGACTCGGTGACGCGCTTCGCGCGCGCGCTGCGCGAGGTGGGGCTGGCGGCGGGCGAGCCGCCGGCGCGCGCCGGCTTCCCGCCCTCGGTCTTCAGCGAGCTGCCGAAGCTTTTGGAGCGGACGGGCAATTCCGACCGCGGCTCGATCACGGCCTTCTACACCGTGCTCGTCGAGGGCGACGACCTGACGGAGCCTATCGCCGACGAGACGCGCTCGATCCTCGACGGTCACGTCGTGCTCTCGCGCGCGCTCGCCGCCGAGGGGCACTACCCGGCCATAGATGTGAACCAGTCGGTCTCGCGCGTGATGCCGTCGGTGGCCGACGCGGCGCACGTCGAGGCGGCCCGCCGGCTGCGCGAAGTGCTCGCCACCTACGAGGCGCAGAAAGACCTCATCCTCATCGGGGCCTACAAGAAGGGGAGCGACCCGCGCACCGACTACGCCCTCTCCAAGCTCGACGCCGTCCGCGCCTTCCTCCGCCAGGGCATCCGCGAGAAGACGCCCGCCGCCGCGGCCATCGGGCAGTTGCAAAGAATGTTCTAACTCGAAATTTTTATGAGCGCGCGGGCGAGTCCGTCCAGACGGTCGGCGTACTCGATGCGCGCAGGCCAGTCGGCGGGCCAGGCTCGCATGCCGTGGCGCGCGCCGGCGAACGAGCCGGCGAGGCTGGCGATGGAGTCGGAGTCGCCGGAGGTGGCGGCGGCGCGTTGGAGGGCGCGGCGCGGGTCGTCGGGCGTGAGGAGGAAGCAGAGCAGTCCGGTCGCCAGAGCCTCCTCCGCGACCCAGCCCTGGCCGGTGGCGAGGCACGGGTCGGCGTCGGAGTTTGGGCGCGCGAGGGCAGCCTCCAGTCTTTCGAGTGAGTCTAAACACTCGTCCCAGCCGCGCGCGATGAACTCGTCCGGCGCGCCGGCCGCGGACTTCCGCCAGAGGTCGCCGAGCCAGCGTTCGTGGTAAATGACGCGCTGCGAAAGGGCGTAGTCCTTGAGGCGCGCGACGAGTTCGCGCGGCGCGACGCCGGAGGCGAGGTCGGCGACCGCGCGCGCGGTGAGGTCGGAGGCGGCGAGCGCGGTCGGGTGCCCGTGAGTCAGGGCGGCCTGGAAC
>JALZHT010000881.1 GCA_030860645.1 Acidobacteriota bacterium | reverse complement strand
GCACAGAGCTTACCGAAAGGTGACCTTCTTGAGAGTACTCACCTGCCTCGTTTGCTTACTGCTGATGGCGTGCGCGGCCGCCGCGCCCGGCGCCGCCCGGCAGAGGTGGTACAGGGGCAACACGCACACCCACACGACGAACAGCGACGGCGACTCCTCGCCCCGCGCCGTCGCCGACTGGTACAAGTCGAACGGCTACGACTTCCTATTCATCACGGACCACGACCGCCTGACGGGCGTCGCGGAGCTGAACGCGGCGCTCGGCGCGGGCGGAGACTTCCTCGTCCTCGGCGGCATCGAGATCACGGACGAGTTCCGCGGGCTCCCCGTCCACCTGACCGCACTCGACCCGCGCAGGCTGACGCTGCCCCAGCACGGCGGCTCCGTCCTCGACACGCTACAGCGCGACGTGGATGCGATCCGCGCCGCCGGCGGCGTCGCCTGCGTCGCCCACCCGAACCTTCAATACGCCGTCAGCGCCGCAGACCTCAAGGCCCTCCGCAACTACAGCCTGTTCGAACTCTTCAACGCCTTAGACATCACCTCCAGCCACGGCGACGCGACGCACCCGTCTGTCGAGTGGATGTGGGACGAAGTCCTCTCCACGGGGAAGGTGTTGTACGGTGTCGCCGCCGACGACACGCACTCGCTGGCGAAGAACCCCCGCTGGCTGCCGGGGAGGGCCTGGGTGGTGGTGCGGGCCACCAGCCTGACGCCCGCCGCAATCGTCGGGGCGCTGGAGCGCGGCGACTTCTACGCGTCGACCGGCGTCAAACTGCGCGACCTCCAGATCACCAACGCCGGCATCACCATCACGACCGAGGAGACTTCCTCCGACTGCGGGGACTTCGGCCCCTGCCTGCAGAATCCCACGGTCGAGTTCATCGGGCGGCACGGCCGCGTGCTCATGACTACGACCGCGAGCCCGGCCCACTACCGCTTCGCGGGCGACGAACTCTACGTCCGGGCGCGCATCACGGACCCGTTCGGCCGCACCGCCTGGACGCAGCCCGTCTTCCTCGCGGGGCTGCCGGCCGCGCAGGTCGTGCTCAACGCGGCGATCCCCGACCGCAACCTCGCGCGCGCCTGGGCCGTCGCCCCCGACACCATCGCCGTCGTGCTCGGGACTGGCTTCGCCGTCACGACTGCTCAGGCGCACCCACAGCCGGGCCGCGCGTTCGCGCTGGAGCTGAACGGGACGCGCGTCAACGCCTGCGGCCGCCCGGCCCCGATCTTCTTCGCCTCGCCCACGCAGGTCAACTTCCTGATCCCGCCCGACGCCGCGCCGGGCGTCTGCGAGGTGGTCATCACCAACCCGCAGGGGGCGCAGAGTAAACTGTCTTTGACCGTCCAGGAGGTGGCCCCCGCGCTCTTCACGCAGGACGGGACGGGCGGGGGCGAGGCCGTGACCTACAAAATGTTTCGCGAGATGCCGACCATCTTCGGCGGCGACGGCCCGCGCCGCGTCATCGTCTTCGCCACGGGCCTCGGGCGGGCGGGCGTGACGGCCACGGCCAACGGCCAGCCGGCGGCGATCGAGGCGGTCGTCCTCAACCCGACGCTGCCCGGGCTGACGCAGATTCACCTGGCGCTCCCGGCGCACCTCGCGCCCGGCCCCGTCACGGTCATCATCCGCGCCAACGGGGGCGAGAGCAACGCCGTCACCGTGCGCCTCTAGGGCGGTGGCGGCGGCGTGCTACGGAGGTGGGGCGGGATGTCCGAGCGACACAGCCCGACCGTCGCCGAGGCGTTGCGTGAGGGGGCGGAGTCTCTGCGCGCGGCCGGGGTCGCGGAGCCGCGGCGCGAGGCCGGCTTGCTGCTCGCGCACCTCACGGGGCGCGACCGGACGTTTCTCCTCACGCACCCCGAAGAGCGTCTCGCGCCCGCGCGCTTCAACGAGTTCCGCCGGGGAGTCGCGCGGCGCGCCGCGGGCGAGCCTTTGCAGTACGTCACGGGCCGGCAGGACTTCTACGGGCTGGAGTTCGAGGTCACGCCGGACGTGCTCATCCCGCGCCCCGAGACCGAACTGCTCGTCGAGGCGGCGCTCGAACTCTTAAAGGGGACGCCCGCGCCGCGCGTCTGCGACGTGGGCACCGGCTCGGGCTGCATCGCCGTCGCGCTGCTCCACGCACGCCCCGACGCCCGCGCCACCGCGCTCGACATCTCGC
>JALZHT010000880.1 GCA_030860645.1 Acidobacteriota bacterium | reverse complement strand
CCGCGGGGACGCCCGAGGGCATGGTTGCCGGCCAGGCGCACGACCTCGCCGCCGAGGCGCGCGCCGACGTTGCCGGCGAAGAACTTGAACTCATCCACCGGCGCAAGACCGGCGCGCTCATCGTCGCCGCGGCGCGCGCCGGCGCTCTCATCGCGGGCGCGCGGGCGGCGGAAATCGAAGCCGTCACGACCTACGCGCGCGACCTCGGCCTGCTCTTCCAGATCACCGACGACCTGCTCGACGTGACCGCCACGGCCGACGACCTCGGCAAGACGCCCGGCAAGGACGCGCGCGCGCAGAAGGCCACCTACCCCGCGCTCTACGGCCTCGACGCCGCGCGCCAGCGCGCCCGTGACGTGTACGCCGAAGCCCTCGCCGCGCTCGACCCGGTCGAACGCCCCACAGACCTCCTGCGCTCCATCGCCCGCTTCATCCTCGAACGCCGCGCTTGAAAGAAGGGTGCCGGGTGCCGGGTGCCGGGCGCTGGGTGAAAGACAACTTGCTTCTCCCCAGCACCCAAAACCCAGAACCCGGCACCCTCTTTAATCGAGGAAGGTGACTTCGCCGTCAACGACGCGGGCGAGGTATTCGCCGTCGCGCAGAACCCAGGCGACGCGGCGGCCGCGCCGGGCGTGCCCGGCCCACTCGCTCGACTTCTTCGGGTTCTGCTCGACGAGCACGGCGTCGCCTTCAAGCTCGACGTAGCGCAGGCCCGAGCGCGAGAAGCGCCTGACGCCGCGCCCGCCGCCGAACAGTTTCTCGAAGGCGACCAGGATCACGCCGGCCGCCGGCACGTCAGGGCGAGACGGTTCGTCGGACATAATCAAGTAGGATTTCGATTTTTGATTGGCGATTTTTGATTGGAAGACAAAGGCCGCCGCCGTCCTTCAATCGCCAATCAAAAATCCAAAATCAAAAATCCGTGTTCTCCCCGCCCCCGTCCTGCACGAGGCCGCGGACGAGTTCGACGAGTTCTCTGTGGCGGAAGGGCTTGGAGATGTAGGCGTCGAAGCCGGCGTCGAGGGCGCGCTGGCGATCCTGGTTGGCGGCGAAGGCCGTGACGGCGACGCAGGGGACGGCGCGCGTGCGCTCGTCGGCGCGCAGCTCGCGCAGCAGGCCGAAGCCGTCGAGCGTCGGCATCGAGAGGTCTATGAGGGCGACGGCCGGGGCCTCGGCGCGGGCGGCGTGGAGCGCCTCCAGCCCGTTGCGCGCCTCAAGGATGCGAAAGCCTTCGGTCTCCAGGATGAGCCGCAGCAACTCGCGGTTGTCGTCGTAGTCGTCGGCGATAAGTATGTTGGCGGGCATCGTCGTCGGGTGCTGTCGCCTCGGCGCTGAAACTGCCTCTGCCTGCCCTGCCCCGTGTGAGTGGCAGCGCACAAACGGACGGCCAGCGGGGAGTCTGAGTCGCCGTTATAGCGCGCGCGGGCGGGCCGAGTCAAACGCCCCGATGGCACCAACGGCCGCCGAAGGAGTCTCTTGACACTGTTCGTCCGCGGCGTCCATAATCCGGGGTAGCTGATGCCCGCAGGTCTTCGCGCGCCGCCAGCGACTCGCGACACCGACCGGAGAGCTTGCCGGACACGAGGCCCCCCTTCGAGAGCCGGTCTGCTTGAAGCTTCACCCGGAGCGCCCAAACCCACGCCGACGGAGGATAACCCAACCGTGCCCAGCGGAGACTTGGAAAAGAGCTTGCGCGCCGACATCGAGAGTTACGTGGCGGGCCGCCTGAGCGGATTACAGGAGGAGGTCGCGCGCCTCCAGAGCCAGTTCAACGAAGCCTTCACGCGCCTGCTCGAACGCATGGACGACGGTGGGGACGCCGACGACTCGGTCGCCGTCATGGTCTCCGACCACCTGCGCCACGCGCGCAACCAGGGCATCGAGACGGCCGCCGCCGAGTCCGCGCGCGCGCGCGCCTCCTCCGACATCGCGCTCATCAAGGCGGCGGTCGAGGAGATCGAGGGCCAGCAGACGCAGGCCGACATCCTCAACGTGCTCGTCAACCGCGCCGCCGCGTTCGCCCCGCGCGTCGCCTTCTTCGTCGTCAAGGGCGACCGGGCGACGGGCTGGCGCGCGCGCGGCCTCGCCGGCACGGTGGGCGACGATTCGGTGCGCGAAATCTCGCTGTCCGTCTCCGCCGACACGCTCCTCGGCCACGCGGCGCGCGAG
>JALZHT010000211.1 GCA_030860645.1 Acidobacteriota bacterium | reverse complement strand
GTCGCGGGCCGCGCCGCCCGCGACCTGCGGCGCATCACGCTCGGCGCGCAGGCCCTCGCCGCCGGCGACCTCAACCAGCGCGTCGAGACCGAGGGGATGGGCGCGGAGACGCGCGAGCTGGCCGAGGGCTTCAACCGGATGAGCGAGCGGCTGCGCGCGCACATCACGACCACGTCCGAGACGCGGCAGTTCGAGTCCTTCATGCGCCTCTCGGCCATGCTCTCGCACGACCTGAAGAACGCCATCGCGGGCCTCTCGCTGCTCGTCACCAACATGGAGAAGCACATCCACCGCGAGGAGTTCCGCGCCGAGGCCATCTCCAGCCTGCGCCACGCCACCGACAAGCTGCGCCGGCTGGTCGCGCGCCTGAGCGAGCCGGTCAAGTCGCTCTCGGGCGAGTACCGGCGCGAGGCGCGCCCGACCGACCTCGTCGCCATCATCCGCCGCGTGCTCGCCGCCAACGTCGAGCCGCACGCCCCGCTCTACGAGCTGGAGGCGCGGCTGCCCGAACAGCTCGTCGCCACGGTCGAGCCTGACCGCATCGAGAACGTCATCGAGAACCTCGTCATCAACGCCGTCGAGGCGATGGGCGCGGCCGGCGGCAAGCTGACGGTCGAGGCCGGCGACCTGGAGGACGGCCTCGTCTACTTCAGCGTCACGGACACCGGCGTCGGGATGGACGAGACGTTCCTGCGCACGCGCCTCTACCGGCCGTTCGCGACGACGAAGACGAAGGGCATCGGCCTCGGCCTCTACACCTGCCGCGAGGTCGTCGAGGCGCACGGCGGCCGGCTCGAAGTCGAGTCGCGGCGCGGCGTTGGCACGCGCTTCCGCGTCGTGCTACCATCCCGCCTGTTCATCTCCGGCGACCGGCGCGGGCGACCACAGAAGGGGACGGTCTCCATCGGGACGGGCGAGCCGGGCACGTGAAAAGACCTTTTCGATTTTCCAGACCGCCAAGTTTTGACCGACTGAAAGTCCGCCTCACCTCATCCGGCGCGAGCCTCCGGCTTTGCGCCCCTGAAGGTTGAAGGGGAAGCCCGACCGCGGGGGAGGGCGTCTCCGGGCCGGGCAGGGTCGGCGCCGCAGGGCGGAAGACGCCCCCTCACGGGCCGGCTCCCGCCGTCCTCACCGCGCGCCGGAACGGTCAACGCTCTCAGAAAATTTTATAGCGCGAAAAGTCCGCGAAGGGCGCGAAGATTCGACACCACCTTGAAGAATCATGAGCGGTGAGGCGGAACAGAAGGCGACGGTGCTCGTGGTTGACGACGACCCGCTGCTGCGCGGGCAGCTACGCTGGGCGCTCGTCGAGCACCACCGCGTGCTGGAGGCCGCGGCGCGCCTCGAGGCGGTCGAACTCCTCCAGCGCGAGCGCGTCGACGTGGTCATCTGCGACCTGCGCCTGACGCCCTCCTCGACGAGCATCGAGGAGGGGCTGGCCGTCGTCGAGGCGGCGCGCGGCGAGCGTCCGGCTGTGCCCGTCGTCGTCATCACGGCGAGCGCCGACCGCGAGGACGCGCTCGAAGCCATCCGCCGCGGCGCGTACGGCTTCTTCCAGAAGCCCTTCGACGCGGCCGAGGTCTCGCACATCGTGGCGCAGGCCGCGCGCGTGCGCCGGCTCGAAGCCGAGGTCTTGCGGCTCCGCTCCGAGCTGGAGATGTTCAAGGGCTTCGGCCGCTTCGTCGGGACCAGCCCGGCCCTGGAACGCGTGCTGAAGCAGGCGCGCGCCGTCGCCGACACGACCGCCACCCTGCTCGTCACGGGCGAGAACGGGACGGGCAAGGAGGTTCTGGCGCGCGCCGTCCACGAGGAGAGCGCGCGGCGCGACCGCCCCTTCGTCGCCGTCAGCTGCGCCGCGCTCCCCGAGACGCTCATCGAGTCGGAGCTGTTCGGCCACGAGAAGGGCGCGTTCACCAACGCCGTCGCGGCGCGCAAAGGCCGCTTCGAGCTGGCCGACGGCGGCACGCTCTTCCTCGACGAGATCGGCGAGCTGACCCCGGCCATGCAGGTCAAACTCCTGCGCGTCCTTCAGGAGCGCAACTTCGAGCGCGTCGGCGGCACGCGCACCGTCGAGGTCGACATCCGCCTCATCGCCGCCTCGAACCGCGACCTCGAACAGGAGGTCGAAAAGGGCACGTTCCGCCGCGACCTCTTCTACCGCCTCAACGTCGTCCCGCTTCACCTCCCGGCCCTGCGCGAGCGGCGCGAGGACGTGCCGGTGCTCGCCGCGCACTTCGCCGCCAAGGCGGCCGAGAAGCACGGGCGGCCCACGCCCGCGCTCGACCCGGCGCTCGTCGAGGCGCTGCTCGAATACGACTGGCCGGGCAACGTCCGCGAGCTTGAGAACCTAATCGAGCGCCTCGTCGTGCTGACGAAGGACTCGCGGCTCGGCCTCGAATTCCTGCCCGAGAAGATGCTGCGCTCGCTGCCGTCGGCGGGCGCGCCCCCGGCCGACGACGAGACGAAGCTCGAAGGCGCGATGCACGCCCTCAAGCGCCGCATGGTCGCCGCCGCCCTCCAGGCCGAGGGCGGCAACCGCGTCGCCGCCGCCCGCCGCCTCGGCATCAGCCGCTCCTACCTCCACCGCCTGATTAGCGAACTGGAAATCAACTGAAGAGGGTGCCGGGTTCTGGGAAGACAAGTCGCCTTCACCCGGCGCCCGAGACCTCCCCTGTCATCAAGTGTGCACAGGCGGCCGGGTGCGCGTCCACTGGTGTCTACACTTGCGCGTAAGTTGCAAGCGGCACTACAGCTTTTAACGGGGAAAAAGTGGCGCGGGCGCGCGGCACGCGCGTTGCGATGTCGGCGGGCAGGTGAAGCTCACTCCCCTTTGAAAATCCGGCGGCGAGGCGGCAGGCGTAGTTACAACCGGCCGCGCCGGCGCCGAAGGGGGAGGGAAGATGGAAGCAGGGATGAAGCCGAAGATTCTCATCGTTGACGACGACGTGGCGATCACGCAGCAGCTCTTCTGGACGCTGTGCGACGAGTTCGAGGTGATGACGGCGAATAACCTCTCGTCCGCCATCCGCCGCGCCACCGTCTACGAGCCGGACGTCTCGATCCTCGACCTCCACCTGCCGCCGACGCCGGCCTCACCCGACACGGGGCTGCGCATCCTCGACTACGTCAAGCACCACCTGCCGTCGTCGAAGGTCTTCGTCGCCAGCACCGACTCCTCACCCGAGGTGCAGCGCGACTGCGTCCGCCGCGGCGCGGACGGGTTCCTGAGTAAGCCGCTCGATGTCGAGAGCCTGCTCTCGACCGTGCGGCACGCCGTCCTCACCCGGCGGCTCGCCGCCGCCTGAAGCGCCCGACGCTCTTTGAAAAGTTCCGCCAGATCGGCCCTCGCCCGCCCCTAAACCGAGTGGCCGTGAGCGCCCGCGCACAATACGGTATCCCTTCTACCGGCGCGCGGTCGCAGGCCCCCGTTTCCCAATTGACTCTCTGCCCAGAGTCGCGGGGGCTTACTGTCAGACGCGGGACGCCGGACGACGCGCCGACGGGCCGAAGAGCCTCCCCCTTTCAGCCCACCAGCGCCGCCCGGCGTTCCGCGTTTTTTTTCGGATGGCGTATAATGCCCCTTACCGCAGTTGAATTTAAGACCGCCTCTTGCACAGACCGCGAAGGGGATTAGACGCACCGGATGTTCAAGTTTTTACACCTCTCGGACGTACACCTCGGCTGCCGCCGCTACAACCTCGAAGAACGCACGAAGGACTTCTTCCGCAGTTGGCACGACGTGATCACGAACCACGCGCTGCCCAACAAGATTGACTTCATGCTCATCGCGGGCGACTTCTTCGACCGCCGCAACATCGACCCGCAGACGATGAACCACGCCCTCGCCGGCCTCCAACTCCTGAAGGAGGCGGGCATCCCCGTCGTCGCCATCGAGGGCAACCACGACCGCCGCGACGCCGTCTCTCCCTACAGCTGGATGCGCTCGTTCTCGCAGGCCGGCTACCTCATCCTGCTCGAACCCGCCGCCGACGACGAGAACCCCCTGACGATGGCCCCGTGGGACGACTCGGAGCGCGCCGGCTCGTACGTGGACATCCGCGGCGCGCGCATCTTCGGCTCGCACTGGTACGGCACGACGGCCAACGTCGCCATCCCGATGCTCGCCGACGCCCTGCGGCGCGCGCGCGGCGAGGGCCTCTTCCACATCCTGATGCTGCACACCGACGTGGAGGGCCAACTGAACCGGCCCATCCCGGCGCTCTCGGTCGAGCGGCTGAAGGAGCTGCGCTCGCTCGTCGACTACGTCGCGCTCGGCCACACGCACAAGCGCTTCGAGATCGAGGGCTGGGCCTACAACCCCGGCTCGCTCGAAGCCTGCTCCATTGACGAGTTCCGCGAGGAGCGCGGCGCGTACCTCGTGGAGGTAGACGACGAGCGCAACGTCAAGACGGCCTTCATCAAAGACTACGTGCAGCGCCCCTTCCAGCGCCTCTCGTTCGACGTGTCGGGGGCGGAAAGCCCCGAGGCCGTGCACGAGGGCGTGATGGAGGCGGTGCGGCGCGAGGCGCGCGCCCACGACGCCGGGGCGGGCGGCCCCGAGCCGATCATCGAGATCGCGCTGCGCGGCCACCTCCATTTCAAGAACTCCCTGCTCGACCTGCGCCGCGTCCGCGAGCAGGCGCTGGAGCTGACGGGCGCGCTCCACGTGATGGTGAAGAACCAGAGCGTCCCCGTCGAGTACGCCGTGGCCGCGGGCCTCGAAGCCGACACCTCGCGCAAGGAGCGCGAGCGGCGGATCATCGAAGACCTGATCGCGCGCGACGCGCGCTTCCGCGACCGGGCGGCCGAGATGGCGGCGCTCGTCCTCGACGCCAAAGACTTCGCCCTCGGCGACCGGCCCCCCGAGGAAATCCTCGACCTGATCGAGCAGAAGCTCGCGCCCGCCGCCGCCGCAGACGCGGCCGCCGGCGCGCTCCACGCGCTCGAACGCAACGCGACGACGGCGGCGACGAGTGACAACTGAAAGCCGTCAATCGTGAATCGTGAATCGTCAATCGGAAGATTGACCCGCCTGCGACGCGACGATTAACCGCTCGACTTGAGCGACACCCGCCCACGATTCACGATTTACGATTGGCGATTCACGGCCTTTATGTCTGAAGCTCTGGAAAAGGTGCGCGGCGTGCGGGAGTTGCCGCTGTTCCCGCTGCCGCTCGTGCTCTTCCCCGGCGTGCCGCTGCCGCTCCACATCTTCGAGCCGCGCTACCGCCGCCTGCTCGCCGATGTCCGCGCCTCGAACGGCCTCTTCGGCCTCTCCTACTTCGACGCCAACGAGGGCGGCGACCGCCCCGCGGTCGGCCACGTCGGCTGCGCCACCGAGGTCGTCGAGGTGCAGCCGATGCCCGACGGCCGCTCGAACATCCTGACGGTGGGCGTGGCGCGCTACCGCGCCGAGGAGTACGTCGAGCGCGGCGACCCCTACCTGGTCGCGCGCGTCGAGTTCTTCGCCGACGAGGACGACGACGCGCGCGTCCTCGAAAAGCGCGCCGCGGAGGTGACGGAGGTCTTCATGCGCATCGCGCGCGCGATGCGGACGATCAACGACGACCGCGCGGCGCTGCCCGAGCTGCCCGAGTCCGACCCCGAGCGCCTCTCCTTCCTCGTCGCGGCCGTGATGGAGATGGACGTGGCGGCCAAGCAGGAGCTGCTCGAAATGCGCTCGACGGCCGAGCGCCTGCGCCGCCTCTACACGCTGCTCTCCCAGGCCGTCGGCAACTACGAGAGCCGCGCCCGCACGCACCAACTCGCCAGGGGCAACGGCCACGCCGGCAAGCGCTTCGACCTCGAAGAATGAACACCCCGGAGCACGACGAGAGGGATCGCGCCGCGGGGGGCGCGGCGATTCCCGCGCCGGCCGCGCGCGCAGACGCGGTGC
>JALZHT010000879.1 GCA_030860645.1 Acidobacteriota bacterium | reverse complement strand
CGTAGACGGCGCGGAGGCGTTCGCCGGTGACGTGCGTGTAGATTTGGGTGGTCTGGAGGTCGCTGTGGCCGAGCATGGCCTGGACGGAGCGCGTGTCGGCCCCGCGTTCGAGCAGGTGCGTGGCGAAGCTGTGGCGCAGGACGTGGGGCGAAACGTCGCGGAGGCCGGCCCGCTCGGCGTACTTGCGGAGCGTCGCCCAGAAAGTCTGTCGCGATAGCGGCAGGCCGCGCGGGCCGACGAAGAGGCGGGCCGACTCGGCCCCGTCGAGGAGCACGCGCCGCGCCGGCTCGTACCTTTGCAGCCACGTGAGGGCGGAGCGGCCGACGGGCACGCGCCGCTGCTTGCTCCCCTTCCCCGTGCACTGGAGGACGCCGCGCTCGGTGTCGACGCTGCTGACCGAGAGCGAGACCAGCTCCGAGACTCTCAGCCCGGTCGCGTAGAGCAGTTCGGTCATCGCGCGGTCGCGCGCGCCCTCGGGCGTCGAAACGTCGGGCGCGGCGAGGAGCCGTTCGACCTCCTCCTGCGTCAGGAAGCGCGGGAGCTTCTGCCCGGACTGCGGGGCGGCGGTCTCGGCGGTCGGGTCAACCGAGGCGTGACCGTCGAGCAGGAGGAAGCGGTAGAAGCCGCGCGCGGCCGTGAGCACCCGCGCCGTCGAGCGCGGCGCCAGCCCCCCGCGCGCGAGCGACATCATGAGCTGCGAAATGTCGTCCTTCCCCAGCGCCTCGACCGCCCGTCCGCGCGCCTCGGCCCACGCCCGCAGCCGCCCCAGGTCGCGCCGGTAAGCCTCGACCGAGTTCCCGGCCAGCCCTTTTTCCACCTTCAAGTAAAGGAGGTATTCACGAATCAGATCACGGGGCATAAGAGAAGTAATCAGTAGTCAGTAGCCAGTAGCGCGCCGCGCCGCGAGCGTTGATGCTAACACCAAAGCCAGTCGCCGGAGAAAGGATTTCTACTGTCTACTCTTTCTCAGCTTGTCGGCTTGTCGGGCGCGGGGAGGGTGGCGCTGAAGTCTTCGAGGAAGCGGCGCGCGTAGGACTGCAACAGTTCCTCGACGCGGCGCGGGTCGTGTGAGGCGACGAGCAGGCCGACGTGGTGGCGCTTGTCGAGGCGGAAGACGATCTCGGGGTCGTCGTAAGCCGTGGTGTCGGGCCGCTCCTGGCGCGCCAGCGAGATGACGATGCCGGCGTAGTCCTCGCGGTGCTCGGGCACCTCGTAACCGCCGCCCTCGCCCGCGACCTCGATGCGCGCCCACTCGCGCCAGAGGTTGACGCCGGTCGCCGCCTCGACCACCTCGGCGATGTGCGCGCCGCCGACGCGCGCCGCCGTCTCCAGGAAGTAGAAGCGGCCGTCCGCGCCCTTGATGAACTCGGTGTGCGTGACGCCGCGCACCAGCCCGAGCGTGCGCAGCAGGTCGCGGTTGAGGGCTTCGAGCGCCTGCGCGTCCGCCGAGTCGCGCGCGATGGTGCGCGTCATGAACACGCCGCCGCCGTGCGCCACCTCCATCGGCGGCGCCCCGTACTTGCTCGACGCGGCGAAGACCACCTCGCGCTCCGAGACGACCGAGTCGACGTGGAAGATGTCGCCGGCGACGAAGCGTTCGAGCAGGTAGAACGACTGGCGGTCGCCCAGCTCTTCGAGGAGCGGCCACAGCCCCTCGGCCGAGCCGACCTTGCTGATGCCGACGGCCGACGCCTCGCTCCGGGGCTTCAGCACCCAGGGCGGCTCGACCCTCTCTGTGAACTCGCGGATGCGTTCGCGGTTGAGCGCGTGGACGAACTCGGGGACGAGGACGCCGTGGTCGCGCGCCTTGACGCGCATCGCCAGCTTGTCGCGGAAGTAGCGGGCGGTGGTGTCGCCCATGCCGGGGATGCGGAGGTGCTCGCGCAGCGCGGCGGCCGTCTCCACGTCGAAGTCGTCCAGGGGCACGACGCGGTCGATCTCGCGCGTGCGCGCGATGAAGCTGACGCCCTTCAGCACGTCTTCGAGCTTGTAGTCCTCGGGCAGGTAGAAGAACTCGTCCACCGACTCGCGCGGCCAGTCGGCGTCGCGCAGCTTCTCCATCGTGACGAGGAAGACGCGGCAGCCCTGCCGCTTGCACTCGCGCATGAACTCCTGCCCCTTCTCGAAGGTGGCGATGCACAGGACTGTGAGCGGTCGCTTCTCTGCCAAGGC
>JALZHT010000210.1 GCA_030860645.1 Acidobacteriota bacterium | reverse complement strand
GGGCCAACCTTCGTGCGGCTATTGGGTTCACGAACTGCGCGGCCTGAGCGACGAGGACGCGCTCGCCCTGTGGTACGCCTCGGGGGTCTCAGGCTCGCGCGAGGAATTGCTTGAGACCTTCAACAGCTTCGGCAACCACGCGCTACTCATTCAGTTGTTGGCGAGCGCGGTGGCAAACTACACGCCCGCCCCCGGTAACTTTGACCGGTGGCGGCAGGACAACCCGGACTTCAACCCGCTGATCCGGGACCTCAAGAAGAGGGGGACACACGTGCTGGAGTTCGCCATGCGGGGGTTGGACGGGCCGGCGGGTGTGGTGCTGCGCACCGTCGCGCTCTTCCACGCGCCCGCCTCGTATGACGCGCTGCACGCGATTCTCGTCGGCGGCGGCAAACCGTTCCACGACGTGGAGGCCTTGTCCGGGGCGCTCCTTGACTTGGTCAACCGGAGTCTGCTCGGCTGGGACAAGCCCCACAACCGTTACGATATGCACCCGCTCGTGCGCCTCCACGTACAGGGCAGCCTGAACCCTGAGACGTTGCGTGAAACTTTTGCCGCCCGCCTGCCTTACTTTGAGCAGCGCCCCGTGCCCAGCGCGCGGAGGGATGTCCAACGCCTGGAAGACCTGAACGACACGATCGAGCTGTACCACACTTACATCGGGCTGGGTGACTACGACAAGGCGGCCAGAGTCTTCACCAGTCGCCTCAGCCGAGCGATGTTATACCGCTTGAGCGTCAGTTGCTACGGCGTCATGTTGTTGAAGCGGCTCTTCCCCGGCGGGATGGGACACCCGCCGGGCGTTACCGACCCGACGCTCCAGGCCAAAGTCTATAACTTCCTTGCCACCGCGTACTTCATGAGCGGGCAGTTAGGGAGGGCCGCGGCGCTCTACCGGTGTCAGATCAACATCGGCGAGCGGGAAGGCGCGATGCGGCAGGCGTGCATCGGCTGGCGCAGCCTCGCCGAGGTGCTGCGGCTGTCGGGGGAGTTGCGCGAGGCGGAGGCGGCCGTGCGCCACTCGGCGGTCATCGCGCGCGACTATAATGACCCCTTCCAGAAGGCGAGCACGCTGCGGGTGTGGGGGAGCGTGTTGACCGCGCTGGGGCGGCACGAGGAGGCGCAGAAGGCGTTGGAGACGGCTCGGCCGATGTTCCGCGCGCAGAACCAACCTCAATCCGAGGGGCTGGTTTGTGCTTCGCTGTCACACCTGAAGTTGTTGGCGGGGGAGGCGGAAGAAGCACTGGCGCTGGCGGGGTGCGCCCTGAAGTTGGCCGAAAACAAAAACAGGTTCGAGCGTGATTTTATCCGCGGGATACGCCTTGAGGGGCAGGCGGAACTGGCCCTCGGCAAGCTGGCCCCGGCGGAGGAGCGCTTGTGGCTCGCCCTGAAGCGCGCGCGGGCCGTGAACTGGGTGCGGGAGGAGATCCCGGCCGCGGCGGGGCTGGCGGAAGCGGCACGGCGGAGGGGGGATTTTAACGCCGCCCGCGAGCTGCTCCGAGGGGTGCTGCGGGCGTCGGAGCGCGGCCCCTACCGCCTGTCGCACGCGCACGCGCGCAACATACTGGCGCAGGTCGAACGCGACGCCGGCGACGCGGCGGCGGCCGTCGAGGAGGCGGCGCGCGCCTACGAACTGGCGTGGTGCGACGGGCCGCCGTACGCCTACCGGCGGGGCTTGGCGGCGGCGTCCGCGCACCTTGCCGCACTGGGCGCGCCGGAGCCGCAACTGCCGCCGTTCGATGAGTCGAAGTTCAAGCCACTGCCGGAGGTCGAGATTGACCAACTGGGCGTGACCGGAGACCATCCGGACGAGGACGAGGACGAAGGACTGGAGTAGTTGCGGTGACGGGCGGCCTGCGGAATCGGGCGTCGCCGGAGACTACCTGCGTCAACCGTCTTTGATGGTCTCTCCCTTTCTCGTCTTTAATTAACCCGCCACTACTTTCAGCCCGTCAAGTCCAACCGTCGCCCATCTTCTCACGCCCGCGGGGAGATGAGGGCTTTGACGGCGGAGCCGGCGGAGACGGCGGCGAGGGCTTGGTTGGCTTGGTTGAGGGGGAAGCGTTCGAGCTTGAGTTGTGCCCAGGGGAGGGAGCGTTGGGGGTGCGAGATGATTTGGGCGGCGCGGTGGAAGTGGGAGTAGTCGGAGCCCCAGCAGCCGCGGAGGTCGAGGTGTTTGCGGTTGAGGTCGAGGTGGGGGTTGAAAGTGACTTCGCCGTGATCGGTGTACTGGCCCACAATCACGGCGCGGCCGGCGTCGCGGGTGAAGCGCATGGCGTGGACGACCGCCGCGGGCGCGCCCGTGGCTTCGATGGTCACGTCGGCGCCGCGGCCGCCGGTGTGTGAGAGCACCCAGGCGAGGCGCTGGGCTTCGTCGTGCGTCTCGATGTCGAGTACGTGGGAAGCGCCGACGGCGAGGGCGGCTTCCAGGCGACGCGCGGGCGCGCCGACGCAGAGGACGCGCAGGGCTCCGTGCATGAGCGAGAGGATGATGGAGGAGAGGCCGACGGGGCCGCTCCCCAGGACGAGGACGGTGTCGCCGAGTTTAATCTCGGCGCGCTCGACGGCGTGCAGCGCAGTCGGGAGCGAGCAGCCGCCGGCCATGAAGGTCTCGGGGTCGGCCTTGTCCAGCCGGATGCAGAGGGTGCCGGGCTTGAGGTAGAGCTTCTCGGCCCAGCCGCCGGAGAGGCCGTCCGCGAGGCCGTAGGTGATGCCGTAGACTTTGCGGTGCGGGCAGCGCGTCGAGGCTTTGGCGACGAGGCAGTGCCAGCAGGCGTGGCAGGTGCGGTGCACGTCGAGGAAGGTGACGCGGTCGCCCTCGGCGAGCGGGCGGCCGCTGATGTCCGACATCCGGCCGCGAATCTTCTCCAGCCTCCCGACCGAGACGTGGCCGGGGATGAGCGGGTAGGGCACGCCCGCCAGCCGCCCCTGTTGCAGGTGCACGTCCGTGCCGCAGACCTCGCTCAACTCGACGGCGAGCAGCGCCGAGTCCGCCTCCAACTCCGGCTCCTCGACCTCGCGCACCTCGACGGTCGCGTGCGGTTCCGGGATCACTGCCGCGAGCACTTTCGCCATCAGACTCCGCTCCGAAAGAAATGATGAAAGTGAAGGAAGGTTCTGGGTGCCGGGTCGAAGCAACTTGTCTTTGTCAGCACCCGGCACCTAACACCCAAAACCCTTCTTTGTTACAATCCGCCCGTGACGGCGGGGGTCAACTTTAAGCGAAGAGGGTTCCTGAAGGGAATGCTGGCGGCGGGCCTGACGGGCGCGTCGGGGCTGGCGGCGTACGCGGGCCTGTTCGAGCCTTTCAATTATGAGGTGACGGAGACGGACGTTTTCGTGCGCGACCTGCCGGGGCCGTTCGAGGGCTTCCGCGTCGCGCAGTTGACGGACGTGCACCACAGCCGCCTGGTGCCGCTCGCGGAGGTGCGGCGCGTGGTCGAGCTGGCGAACGCGGCGCGCGCCGACCTGATCGCCCTGACGGGCGATTACACGACGGCGCGGCGGGGCTACATCGAGCCGTGCGCCGAGGCGCTGGGGAACCTGCGCGCGCCCGAGGGCGTGTGGGCCGTGCTCGGCAACCACGATCACCACAACGACGCGGAGTTGACGACGCGCGCTCTGGAGCGCCGCGGGATAAAGGTTCTGAGCAACGCGCACACGACGCTGCGGCGCGCGGGCGACGAGTTGCAGTTGGCCGGGGTGGACGACTTGGGCTGGGGCAAGGCCGACTGGAAGCGGGCGCTCGGCGGCTTAAACCTCGCGCGTCCGTCGGTGCTCCTGTCGCACGAGCCGGCCGTGCTCGATCTGCCGCCGACGCGCGGGCTGTCGCTCATCCTCTCCGGCCACACGCACGGCGGGCAGGTCTGCCTGCCGCTGGTCGGCGCGCCCGCGCGCTTCCTCGAAGAGTTCCGCTACCTGCGCGGCCTCTACGAGCGCGACGGCGTGCAGCTCTACGTCTCGCGCGGGACGGGCATGATCGGGCTGCCCGTCCGCCTCGGGGCGCGGCCGGAAGTGGCGGTGCTGCGACTGCGTCAAAGAAAAGATTAACCACTCTGTGGTTAATTCTGTCTGTTTAAGACGCCCGGCGGAGGGCCATGACGGTCAGGTCGTCGAACCGCGGCACGCCGGCGCAGAAGTCTTGGAGGTCGCGGAGGCAGGCCCCGATCAGTTCGTTGGGGGGCAGCTCGTGGTGGCGGCAGAGGAGCTGGCGGAGGCGTTCGGCGCTGTACTCGGAGCCGGCGCGGTCGCGCGACTCGGAGAGGCCGTCGGTGTAGAGGAAGAGCGTCTCGCCGGCGCTCATGCGGAAGCGCTGCGAGGTGAACTGCTCGTTGCAGAAGATGCCGAGGGGCAGCCCCGTGGCCTCGATGAGCGTGGCGTCGCCGCCCCGCAGCAGGAGCGGCGGCAGGTGGCCGGCGTTCAGGATTTCGACCTCGCCCGCGGCGTCGGCGCGCCCGCACACCAGCGTCGCGTAGTGCGTCGGCAGCGTGCTCTCGCAGAAGATGCGGCTGGCGCGCTCGACGAGGCCGGCGAGCGGCAGCCCCATGGGGATCAGCGTGCGGAACATGGCGTGGAGTTGCGACATCAGGAGCGAGGCGGCGACCCCCTTGCCGGCCACGTCGCCGAGCATGAAGTAGAGCTGGCCGTCCTCTCCCGTCACCACGTCGCAGTAGTCGCCGCTGACGACGGCCGCCGCCTCGTAGTGGTAGGAGACGCGCCAGCCGTCGTGCGCCACCTCGCGGCACGGCAAAAGCCCCGCCTGAATCTGCGCCGCCAACTCCAGGTCTTCTTCGAGGGCGCGCTTCTGCTTCGGCGAGAGGCACCCCAGGCAGACGCAGACGAGCGGGTCGGCCATCAGGCGGTCGGGTTCGACGGGGTCGCGGCAGACCTCGCACAGGCCGAACCGCCCGGCCTCCATCCGCCCGAGCGCCGCGTCCACCTCGGCCAGAAGGTGCTGGTAGTGCGCGGCGTCGTCCGCCTCGTCAATGACGACCTCAAGCCTCTGCCGGCGGTCGAGAAGCTGCTCGCGCAGCGCCACGTCAATCACGGTAGCCATACGTTTTCTCCGAAAACGGTTTCGAGTTACGAGTTACGAGTTAAAAGACAAATCAGTTTTTAACTCGAAACTCGAAACTCGTAACTCGAAACTTAAGTTGTTACGTTCGCCGGGCGGGGCGCGCCTTGCAGGCGGACGGGGAGCTGGGGCGCGCAGCAGATGTTGGCGAGGCGCGCGCGGTCTTTCTGCATGTCGCGCTCGTCGCGCAGCCACGCCATGACCTCCTCGAAGACGCGCGCCGCCCGCGGGTCCGCGGGCGAGACGACGCGGTAGTGCATCCACTTGCCCTCGCGGCGCGCGGCGACGACGCCGGCGCGGCGCAGGTAGGCGAGGTGGCGCGAAATCTTCGGCTGGTTCGTCCCCAAGACCTCGACGAAGAAGCAGACGCAGACCTCGCCCGCGCCCATCAGATTCAGCAGCCGCAGCCGCGTGCGGTCGGCCAGAGCCTTGAAGAGCAGTTCCATCTGAGCTTCTTTGCCCGCCGTCTTGTTCGCCATCTTCAGTCCACCCCGACTTTCGTGCTGCGCCGCTCCAGAAGCATCGTGTCGCGCCAGCGCCCCCCGAGTCTCCCGATGCGCTCGCGCCGCCCCACCTCGCGGAAGCCGCACGCGCGGTGTAGCGCCAAACTCGCCGCGTTCTCGGGGAAGACGCTCGCCTGGAGCGTCCAGACGCCGTGCTGCTCCGACGCCTCGACGAGCGCCGCCAGCAGCAACCGCCCCGCGCCCGCCCCGCGAAACTCGCGGCCGACGTAGACGCTCACCTCGGCCACGCCCGCGTAAGCCTCGCGCGAAGACACGCGGCCGAGCGCGGCCCAGCCCGCGACCCGCCCGCCCGCGAGCGCCACCAGGCG
>JALZHT010000209.1 GCA_030860645.1 Acidobacteriota bacterium | reverse complement strand
GGCCTGGAGTTGGTCGCCGTCGCGCGCGTCGCGAAGGCCCGCGGCGTCCGCGGCGAGGTCGCGGCCGACCTTTTGACCGACTTCCCCGAGCGCTTCGACGGCCTGTCGGAGTTGATCGCCGTCGCGCCGACGGGCGAGCGCCGCCGGCTCGCGCTCGAAGGCCACTGGCTGCACGGCGGGCGCGTCGTCCTCAAGTTCGCCGGCTACGACACGCCCGAGGCGGCGGCCGAACTGGCGGGCTACGAGTTGGCGGTGCCCGAGGCCGAGGCGGTCGCGCTCGAAGAGGGCGAGTTCTACGACTGGCAGCTCACGGGCTGCCGCGCCGAGACCGTCGGGGGCGCCGATATCGGCACCGTCGCCGAGGTGCTCCACCTCGGCGGCTCCGCGCCCGTCCTCGTCATCCGCGACGAGCGCGGGCGCGAGAACCTCGTCCCCTTCGCCGAGAGCATCTGCGTCGAGGTGGACGTGGCGAACAAGCTCATCCGCGTGGACGCGCCGGAAGGACTGATAGAACTTTAGTTCCGAGTTGCGAGTTTAAAGTTTCGAGTTGAAGGCAGCTTTTAACTCGAAACCCGCAACTCGGAACTCGGAACTGAACGCCGTGCGTTTCGACATCATCACGATCTTCCCCGACTTCTTCGGCGCGGTGTTCGACTTCGGGATCGTGCGGCGGGCGCGGGCCGCGGGGCTGGTCGAGGTTAAGGCGCACGACCTGCGCGCCTGGACGCACGACCGGCACAAGGTCGTGGACGACAGGCCGTTCGGCGGCGGCGACGGGATGGTCTTGAAGCCCGAGCCGATCTTCGAGGCGGTCGAATCTTTGACAGGCGCGTCCGACGCGCAGAGTTTGCGGGCGGCGGGCCGGCGCGTCGTGCTGCTCTCGCCGCAGGGCCGGGTGCTCACGCAGAAACTGGCGGCCGAGTTGGCCGTGGCCGAACAGGTCGTCATCGTCTGCGGGCGCTACGAGGGCGTGGACGAGCGCGTGGCCGAGGCGCTGGCGACCGACGAGGTCTCCATCGGCGACTACGTCCTGTCGGGCGGCGAGCCGGCCGCGGTCGTTTTGGTGGACGCGGTCGTGCGGCTCGTCCCCGGCGCTCTGGGCAGCGAGACCTCGGCCGTCAACGAGTCGTTCGCGGAAGGGCTTCTGGACTTCCCGAACTACACGCGCCCGCCCGAGTTCCGCGGGATGCGCGTCCCCGACGTGCTCTTGGGCGGCCACCACGCCGAGGTCGCGCGCTGGCGCCGCGAGGCGGCCCTTGAGAAGACGCGCCGCAACCGCCCCGACCTCCTCCGCGGCGAGGATTTTTGATTTGCGATTTTTGATTTGCAGCGGAGGGCCGACGGGCTTTCAATCGCAAATCAAAAATCAAAAATCGCCAACGCTTTGAGAGGTGACTTATGAACCGCTTGGACACAATCGAGAAGGCGCAGTTGCGCACGGACATCCCGGACTTCCAGCCGGGCGACACGGTGCGCGTGCAGGTGCGCATCAAGGAGTCGGAGACGAAGGAGCGCTTGCAGGCGTTCGAGGGCGTCGTCATCGCCCGCAAGGGCGGAGGGGTGCGCGAGACCATCACCGTGCGCAAGACGAGCTTCGGCGTCGGCGTCGAGCGCATCTTCCCGCTGCACGGCCCCATCATCGGCAAGATCGAGGTCGTCCGCCGCGGCCGCGTCCGCCGCGCCAAGCTCTATTACCTGCGCGAACTGCGCGGCAAGGCCGCCCGCATCCGCGAGCGCGACACCCGCCAGGCCAGCACCGGCAGCAGCGGCCAGGCCCAGGGCGCGTCGGCCTCCAACAAGAGCAACAAGTAAAGTTTCGAGTTGCGGGTCTCGAGTTTCGAGTTAAAGGCGATTTGTTTTTAACCCGAAACCCGTAACTCGAAACTCGAAACTTCTTTTATGAAGAAATCGGCCATCGGCACGCTGTTCGAGGACGCGGCGCGGGCCGGCGGCTTCGAGCGGGTGGCGGGGCTGGACGAGGTGGGCCGGGGCGCTCTGGCGGGGCCGGTCGTCGCGGCGGCCGTCATCCTCGACCCGCGCGCCCCCCTGCCGGAAGGGCTCGACGACTCGAAGAAACTCACCGCGCGCCAGCGCGAGCGCATCGCCGGCGAGTTGCGCGAGCGGGCCGTCTGCTACGCCTACGGCCTCGTCGGCCCCGAAGAGATCGACCGGACGAACATCCTCGTCGCCACGCGGCGCGCGATGCTGGAGGCTTTGCAGAGGCTCCAGCCGTGCGCCGATTTTCTTCTGATCGACGCGCTCCAACTGCGCGAGTCGCCGCTGCCGCAGCGCGCCATCATCGGCGGCGACGCGGTCTCGGCCTCCATCGCCGCCGCCTCCGTCCTCGCCAAGACCTACCGCGACGCCCTCATGCGCGACTACCACGAGCGGTTCCCCCACTACGGCTTCGCCCGCCACGTCGGCTACGGCACGCCCGAGCACTGGGCCGCCCTCCGCACGCACGGCTGCTGCCCGATCCACCGCAAAAGCTTCCGCGGCGTCGTCGTCGGGGCAGAGAGTTCAGAGGGCTAAGATTAAAGGTCGGGGTGTTAGAGTAGGCAGAGGCGCGCACCAGAATTAACCCGCCGCGGGCGGGCAGCACACGGCCCGGAATCCAATACTCGACGGTGACAGCCACGCCGTCGAGCGGTCGGGTCGGATGAGTTGTTGGGCGGCGCGCTTGACTCACCTCGCAAACGGGAATACCGCTTAACTGCCTTTCGTCTACCTCAGAGGCGGGTCGGAACACTGCCTGACGAACGTCGGCCTTTAAATTCTCAGAGGGGGCTTCTGTCGAGCGTGCACATCGCGATTGACGCGCATTCGGTGGGGACGGGGCTGGCGGGGAACGAGACGTATGCGGCGAACCTGGTCGAGGCCCTCGCCGAGTTTGACGGCGAGAACCGTTACACGGTCTACGTGACGCGGCCGGAGGCCGAGCGGAGGTTCGCGGGGCGCTGGCCGCACGTGCGTGTGCGGAAGACTCTGCCGCACACGCCGCTGGTGCGCATCCCCCTGACGCTGTCGGCGGAGTTGCGGCGGCGGCCCGTAGACCTCCTGCACGTGCAGTACACGGCCCCGCCGCTCGCGCCCTGCCCCGTCGTCGCGACCATCCACGACCTCTCGTTCGAGCATCTTCCGGAAACTTTCATGCGGCGGAGTCGTGTACAACTACGTCTGACGGTGCGGCGGACGGCGCGCGCCGCGGCGCACGTCATCGCGCCCTCGGAATTCACCAGGCAAGACCTCATCGAGTCTTACGGCCTCGACCCCGCGCGCGTGAGCGTCGTGCCGCTGGCGGCCGGGCCGCAGTTCCGCCCCGTCGAGGACGCGGGGGAGTTGGCGCGCGTGCGGGCGCGCTACGGCATCGGCGGCGAGTACCTGCTGGCCGTCGGCTCGATCCAGCCGCGGAAGAATCTGGCGCGGCTCGTGCGCGCCTACTCGGACTTGCGCCGCGAACGGGGGAGGAGTAATCTGCCGCAACTGGTCTTGGTCGGCAGGCGGGCGTGGCTCTACGGCGAGACGCTGAGGGCCGTCGAGGAGAGCGGCGCGCGCGAATCCATTATCCTCACAGGGTATGTATCCGAGGGCGATCTGCCCGCACTGTATAGCGGGGCGCTCTGTTTCGCCTACCCGTCGTTTTTTGAAGGCTTCGGGCTGCCCCCGCTCGAAGCCATGCGCTGCGGCACGCCCGTCCTGGCCGGCAACCGGGCGAGTCTGCCCGAGGTCGTCGGCGACGCCGGCCTCCTCGTCGACCCCTTCGACACGGGCGCCATCGCCCGCGCGCTGGGGCGGCTGGCCGACGACCAGCGGCTGCGCGAAAACTTACGCACGCGCGGGCTCGCACGGGCCCGCGCGTTCGACTGGCGGGACACGGCCCGCATGACCCTAGAGGTTTACAGGAAGGCGAAGGAGGGACGATGAACGCGGGGCGGTGAGCTGTAGACGAGTTATTGTAGTTCAGCGTTCAGCGTTCGTCGTTTAGAACATGCGCATCGCGATACTGGGGACGCGGGGGGTGCCCGCGAGCTACGGGGGGTTCGAGACCTTCGCGGAGCAGCTCTCGACGCGGCTCGTCGCGCGCGGCCACGAGGTGACGGTCTACTGCCGCGCCCACTACGTCTCGCCCCGGCAGATCGAGTACAAAGGCGTCCGCCTGCGCGTGCTCCCGACCATCCGCCACAAGTATTTCGACACGGTCGTCCACGCCTTCCTCTCCGCGCTCGACGCCGCCCCGCGCCGCTTCGACGCCGCGCTCGTCTGCAATGCCGCCAACGCCCCCTTCGCGCCCCTGCTGCGCGCCGCCGGCACGCCCGTCGCCATCAACGTCGACGGCCTCGAACACAAGCGCCGGAAGTGGAACTGGGTCGGCCGCAACTACTACCACCTGGCCGAGCGCCTCTCGGTGTGGCTGCCGAACGTGACGGTGACGGACGCGCGCGTCATCCAGGACTACTACCTGGCGAAATACAACGCGCCCTCGACGATGATCGCCTACGGCGCGGACGTGGAGCGCCGGCCCGACCGCGCCGCGGTGCGGGCGTGGAACGTCGAGCCGAACCGCTACGTCCTCTACGTCTCGCGGCTGGAGCCGGAGAACAACGCCGAGATGGTCATCGAGGCGTTCAAGCGCGTGCGGACGCCGCACAAGCTCCTCGTCGTCGGCGACGCGCCCTACGCCCACGAGTACATCAGCCGCCTGCGCGAGCTGGCCCGCCGCGACCGGCGCATCGTCTTCACCGGCTTCGTCTTCGGCGACGCCTACCGCTCGCTCCAGCAGAACGCCTACTGCTACGTCCACGCCACGGAGGTCGGCGGCACGCACCCGGCGCTCCTCGAAGCGATGGGCTTCGGCAACTGCGTGCTGGCGCTGGAGACGCCGGAGAACGTCGAGGCCGTGGGTGAGGCCGGCATCCTCTACGCGGACACGAAAGACCTCGCGGCGCAATTGCACCGGGTGCTGCGCGACGGCGGCATCGTCAACCGCTACCGCCAGCGCGCGCAGGCCCGCGTCCGCCACCTCTACGACTGGGAGCACGTCGTCGACCGCTACGAAGACCTCTTCGCGCGGATGGCCCGCCTCCCCCTGCCGGCGCGCGCAGCGCCAGCGGCCGCCCCCTCCGAGAGCGGCGCGCGCGAAGGGGATAGGGTGGTGAAATCCTGAGCCGGGCGGGGCACGAATTGATTCTCCCTGACGCTTCTTTTCTCCTGACTCTATTCACTTCAAAGACTTCACGTCGGCCGGGCGGGCGAAGAGGGCGTCGGGGACGGGGCGGTTGAACTCGACGGCCTCGAAGTTGACGCGGCTCGATTGGACGCCGGCGCGGAAGTGGTCGATGATGAAGGCCGCGCGGACGGGGCCGACCGCCTGGAACTGCGCGTAGCGATCCTCCTCCTCGACCAGCTCGCCCTCCTTGTTGTGCTTCCGGTAGAGCGCCTTCGCCGGCAGAGAGTCGCGCGCGCCGAACTCGAACTCGACCGTGAAGCCGTCCGGGTAGCTCAGGCGCACGGCCTCGTTGCGGCGGCCGAGGCCCGCCTCGCGCCGCCCGACGTAGGAGAGCGCCGCGCCCTCCGAGCGCCACCACCCGCGCAGGATGTTGTCGAGGCTCACGCGCATCGAGGTGCGGAAGTCGTCGGCCTGCTCGGGCGTGATGTCGAGGAGTTTTTTCATCTTGAGGTCGGCGACCCAGCCCGTCTCGCCCGTGTTGGTCTGGATGCTCTTGAGGCCGCTGCCGCTGAACTCCGTCCGCTCGCGGTCGGGGAAGACGAGGTAGTCCTCGAAGCGGATGGGCAGCGTCGCCACGCCGTCGCGGTACGGCGTGAAGTAGCCGCGCGAGACGACGGTGCGCACGCCGAGGTAGGCCGCCCCGCCCATCGCCTCGACGGCGCGGCGGACGATGTCGTCGGCCTTCTCGTC